>NZ_JAHHPN010000391.1:0-1377 GCF_024606325.1 Endozoicomonas sp. ONNA1 | reverse complement strand
GCTTAATATGGTGGATGCCGCTTTTATTAATGCAAACCTCGGAGTGCACGTCTGCACCATAGCAATGCTGGAACAGGCCGAGGGAGGCAAGGGCCGTACACTTCGGCTCGACATCTCTGATCATTTTTCCCAAGACGAGGAAAACAAACACTTACAGGGCAAATTGAAACGCTTCTGGTTTTTGGTCCAGACACTCCGTTGTGCATCGATTGATAGAAGTTCACGGCCAATGTCGATCAGTTTCAATCAAAACGCGGGGAAAATGACCATAGAATACACTCAGGTTGATACCACCTTACAATTACAGATGGGCTTTGTGAAATTGATAACTGTCCTGAGAGGACTGCCCTCGATGGATATATCAATCAACAATTTTAATCGCGGAAACAATACTGATAAGTGGTATTTTGAAACCCTGGTTAAAAAGTGCCAAAACGGGTTGAACGACGCCGTAAATAGCTGGATATTCAAACATTGCCTGGTATTGGATGTCATCAAAAGCCGCAATATACCCTCATATTTCTATGATTTTGCGTTCCTTGATTTTCTGGACGGCGAATACAGGTTATTCCATGGAATGGTCCAACAAGCTGATGATTTTCTTGAGACAACCCAAGGCTCGGCCAGAGGTTCAGATCTTCGTCAAATATTGACTGCTGCTACCGAACACCTTCAGTCAAATTATGCTGCAAGAATGACAAAAGAACTGCTAGCTCACATGGCCATTGAAACCCATTCTCCAAAGATTTTTATTCTACTCTTGCGTGAGGACTTTGATATAGATCACGATAGGGATCTGGTGCTTTTCCTGGTGCAACAAAACCCACACATATTCAGATATATTTCCGACGAATTCAAGGATGATATTGAAATGGCCAAATCTGCAATAGGACAGCAAGGGCTGTTATTAAAATATGCCAGCGATCGTTTCAAAAAAGATAAAGTGCTGGTAATGCTTGCCATTAAAAGTGATGGCTGTGCACTAAAGTATGCCGGTACGGATCTCAAAAATGACCCTGATGTAGTTGTGGCGGCTACCAGAAGACATTTTGATGCCTTTCACTATGCCGGGCAGACAGTAAAAAACAATAAAACCCTCTTGAGAATACTCATTAAGGAAAACCCTAAGGTCATGGACTTTGCTCCTGAGTCCCTTAAAAACGACAAGGACTTTGTTCTGCCACTGCTATCAAGAGATGTCCCCATTTACGAATACCTTAGCGACAGACTGAAATCTGACCCGGATATTCAAGCTGCAGCCCGGAACCAGGACGCCTGATTCAGGCAATAACGCAACAGGCTCTTCCCTTATGTGGCAAAACACCCGCTGTGTCAGGATAGATGTCGCCTCTTTTGATTCATGACTCTCAATAATTG
>NZ_JAHHPN010000390.1:0-1169 GCF_024606325.1 Endozoicomonas sp. ONNA1 | reverse complement strand
AAGAACACCAGTGAATCTCACCCGGATACATTTTTCCCCGATCGGGCGTTTTACGATGCCTGTGCTATCGGGGATTTGGATCACGTGGAGGAGTCACTGGCAGAAGGAGTCAATGTCAATGCCGTTATGGATGCTGATTTTACTGCCTTGATGTGGGCATCCAGAAATGGACAAAAGGACGTCGTCGAGCGCCTGATCAACGCCGGGGCGAATCTCAACGCTGCCTGTTCGGCTGGTGCAACCGCACTGTATATCGCTGCCCAGGAAAATAAACCCGAGTGTGTGAAACGCCTGATCGAAGCCAAGGCGGATCTCAACGGCAACTGTTCGGATGGCGTCACTCCGCTGTACATCGCTGCTCAGCAAAATTGCACCGACTGCGTAAAAATCCTGATCGAAGCCGGAGCGGATCCCAACGCCCGGACTAAGGATGGCGCCACCGCAATGTTAGTCGCAGCCTGGATGGGCAATACCGAATGCGTGAAACTCCTGATCGAAGCCAAGGCAGATGTCAACGCCCGAGCCAAGAATGGCATCACCCCGCTGTCCATCGCAACTGACATGAGCAATATCCACTGCGTTTTCCTCCTCATCAATGCCGGGGCAGAGTTGAGCAGAAGCTGTGAATGAAACAGAAGAAATGTGCCATCTTCTCCAGTAAACACGGCTTTCTGGTGTTCCCATCTTCTGAGTTTTTGAAATGGGTGATTATTTAGTCACAGCAGACTTTATAGCCATAGAAAAAGTGAAGTTGGATCGCTTTCAGCTCAGCACTACAACCTATACGACAGGGCTTGCTCTCGGGCAGTTGACAGGCCTGTTAACTACGTAACTTGAGTTATTTTCTTGATCTATCCTTCCCCTCTGTACAACAGAATGCAAGGGTAGAATGATTAAGCACTCACTCTATGCAGCACCGCTGCTACTAATGACATTGTCCGTCCTCTGTCAGGCTCAAGCGTTGACAAGATGTTCTGTTGTCGCAGTTGAACAGAAAACAGGCTCTCAAAACCTGAACTTTTCTATAAAACCTGACCAACATACACTGTCGGGCACATTCTCAGACATTGCCCACACAAAAGGCTATGCAGAATCAGATTTACCGCCTGATGAGAAACAAGGCAGACTAAACGACTGCGAGCTAAAAACAATCGTCATTGAATCCATTT
>NZ_JAHHPN010000001.1:0-4249 GCF_024606325.1 Endozoicomonas sp. ONNA1 | reverse complement strand
GAAGTATTTATTGTTCGGTGCAATGTCGTGCATACCCTTGATAAGGAAAGTCACGCAACCCAAGCAACAATACCTTATTTTCATCATGTTTTTTTTTCTTAGGAAAATTACCATTAAACTGGGACAACCAGGTGAATGCAGGATCTTCGGCAATAGTATCATTCGCTGTTTCTATGCCTAGTTGCTTCGCATAAGCAAGCGATCTTGAATCACGATATACTCGTATATCTGCTAGTCGCAGTATTGAGGCTACGCTATTATTATGCCAACCACTTCCCAAGGGACCTACACCACAGCCAGCCACAATTGTGCATACTTTATGTGATTTGGCACGTTCGAAAATTGCCTGCATCGGTGCTAACGAATCAAGTGCCATTAATGGCCCGCCACCAAACACAACGTAATTCATCTGCTTAACTAGCCCTACACCCTCTTCAGGCGTAACAATTTCAACATTACGTAGTTCTTTCATTTGCCATCGGGTCATTTCAGTGACATAAGGATTTAGAGCAACTATTGTAAACTTTGATGGTCCACCTAATACTCTAATAAAGGTATTAATCACACCACCTAATATTCCCTTATCCCCAAGCGTTTCTGTGCCATACCAACCACATATTAGAATCTTCTTATTTGTTTCTCTCGGTATATCAATAGTTTCAGGCTGTGTACGAAAATATTCTATCTGTTTTAGAAATCTATGACGATTACGAATATTGTTTAAAAAGGTAAACCCTGGGAGCTTACGAACATTTTCTTTCAGTGTAAATTTCTCATCCAAACGTTCTAACAAAATTCGTCTATAGAACACAGGCTTTGGTAATCCAGTATAATCATGGTGACAATTATCACATTCGTTTTTGATTATATCTTTTAAGTGTTTGCTATTACCGAAATATGCCTGCATTGGGTCACCTTCAGCAATATTATCCATAAGAGGCTTACTCTTTACAGCACAATATGCTAACTCACCTTTAGCTGTTATAGTAGCCCCCCTATGTTTCCAGTCACACCCCGCTGCACGCGGTTTATTGTAAAGAATTTGATCAATCAATGAGCGATAAAAAAATATCTGCATTGGATTAGTTTCATAATTTTTAACCACTCCCTCCAGAAATTCAACCAGCTCGTACTTCTCTTCAAAAGTTAGGGCATAAGGGTCAAGAAGATTTTCAGTATATAATCGTTGATGTGGTATTCCTTGCCTGAATTTAATATAAAATCCTTCATGAATGCAGAATTCTAATAAATCAGGTAGTTCAAAAACATTCTCTCGGACGACTGTACACCCAACACTTACACTATCTACAGACCTAAACCCAGAAAGGAAAGAAAGTACTTTTTTTGCGTTTTCAAAGTTACCTCTTCTTCCGCGAACAGCATCATGAACATCTCCAAAACCATCTAAAGATACCATTACATCAAAATTCTTATCGAATGACTTAACGAGTTTACCCAGATTTTCGAGCTGCTCTATAACTTGTTTATGTTTAAAAGCATTCGTTATTATAGAGACGTACTGTAACTTCGGAAGTTTTTCTAGAGCAATCTCTACAAGCTGGATTAGATCTTTTCTAAGGGTAGGCTCACCACCATTGAACCCAATGGCCTCTACATTACTGAACAAGTCACTTTCAAATCCTTTCCTAAGCTCGTCAGAAGTAATATCTCTGCTTTGTTTATTTTCCCAAATACGACACATCTGACACCGAGAATTACAAA
The DNA here is from genome assembly GCF_024606325.1 of Endozoicomonas sp. ONNA1. Taxonomy (NCBI): domain Bacteria; kingdom Pseudomonadati; phylum Pseudomonadota; class Gammaproteobacteria; order Oceanospirillales; family Endozoicomonadaceae; genus Endozoicomonas; species Endozoicomonas sp. ONNA1. The sequence continues at coordinate 2,527 of NZ_JAHHPN010000001.1, read as the reverse complement.
TATCAATAACTGGAAACTGAATTACTCTAGGCTTTTTAAGTGCTAAGTTACTCTCAAATAATGAATTATAAAAATGATTGTACACTGATTTAATATTCATTATCTCTCTAATCCCCAAGTAGACAAAAATCTACCCAACTTGTTTACACCCTTAACTAACAAGCTTCTTTGATCAGCAACTCTAGGTGAATCAAATATTCTTTCCAAACTTTCGCCACAAGCCCCTTTAACAACAATCGGTGTTCCTCTTGGCGTGTAAATCTCATCAAAGTTTTGAAATGAAGCACGAAAAACTAAACGTTTATCACTAGTACTCATTTCATCACTACCATGCACAAGAAGTTGATTAAAAACCAAAACATCACCAGGATCTAATTCGACGTACATTACTTCATCAAGTTCAAGTTGACTTAAGTCTATCCTATCGTGATGTGTTTCACCCTCAACTCTATACCATGGAAGAAATCCCAAATTATGACTACCAGGGAATACCTTTAATGCACCAGTGCTCTTTTTTACTGGGTCGATTGCGCACCACGCTATATACTTAATCGGTTCTTCAGGCCTAGATACAAAGTCTTGATGCCATGGCACGCCGTTTTTTTTTCCTTTTGGTTTGTAAACAAGACTGTTTTCATACATAAAAATATTATCACCTAGTGCAGTAGTCAAAGCATCAAGGATCTTCTCGTTACGTACCATATCATTGAAAAGTGGATATCTCTGAACCAAATCGTATAGTACACCTTGATCTGCCCTATGCTTTAAATAATACTTCTCAAATGGGTCAGCATAATTCTTTTCAGCATATGAGATGATGGACTCCAAAAAAAATCGTCTTTCTGAAAGAAACTCTTCCGTAAATACATTACGTATTACTACAAACCCATACTTTTCAAATCCAAACTCCATTTCCCCTCCTTCTATCTATGGTTATAGATGAGACTAACCGCATAATTAAAACTTAAGTTCAGACTTAACATAGACCCAAAATCTACTATCAAAAATATAACGAAATGAAAGTAATTTTTCTTTACCCAAACACCTAAGCTCTTTAACAAAAACATCAAACAGCAAGAAAGAAGAAAGAAAACTGAGCACTATAGATATTGCAGCACCGCTGGCACCAAATCTAGGTATTAAAACCATATTTGATACAAAATTAACTATTAAGCCAAAAATATTCCTATACAAATTAAGTTTTAATTTTTTCTCTACAACCAGCCAAGAACCTGAAACCAGCCCCATTGATAAAAAGACGGACGCCCACACATGAATAATAAGAACAGTTGAACTTTGGCTGTATAAATCACCATATACTATATCTATCAACCATCCTCCAAAAAGAGTTACAAAAAAGGAAACAGCTAGAGAAATAATTATGACAACGCCGAAAAGATAACTTATCGCTTTCATATAATCTTCATTAGATATTTCTCTGAGTTCAACCAACTTTGGAAAAGTTGTAGCAACAATTGCAACAGGTACAAAATACCAAGCCTCACTTATCCTAAGGGCTGCAGAATAAATTCCAACTTCAGACTCCGATGCCATATAGAAGAGCATCAATTGCCCTTGCTTCATGAAAAGAATCGAAGAAAACCCAGCAATTATTTCAGGCCAAGATTCACTTAAAAGCTCTTTCGCCTTTCTAACTCTAAAAAAGTCAATACTTATTAAAGAGGTTTCATTTTCTCTTGCACAAAACCTCATAAAAAAAACAGCAATTAAAAAATACTCTAACAAAGTTACCGAGAGCAACCATGTAATACTAAGCCCAATATAAACCATAATGACTTTTGAAATAGCAGATAAAAAGAAAGCTATCGCTCTCAAAACACTTACTATACGAAATGAGCCAACCCCTTGCTCATAAAAATCCAAGACATCAAAAGCATTAAGTAAAACGCATAAAAAAGCAATAATAGAAAGTAGCGCCGACTGTTCAACAAAAAAATAAGATAACGCTACACAAACTAGTAAAATTATAATAGAAGCTGAGAATCGTAGAATAAAAGCAGTAGAAATAATTTCAGCCTTCCCTAAAAAACTATTAACTTTGGCCACTTCCCTGACAATGATTCTATTAAAACCAAGGGACGCTATTATCACGAAAACAGCAATAATTGCCAAGTAATAGTTTAAGACTCCAAAACCTTCTGGCTTTAAATGCCGAGCTACTAAAGCACTCACAAACACTGACAAAATGAGTCTAAATAATTTTTCCGAAATCACCCAAAGCGTATTCTTAACCACCATAATAAGAACTAATAAATTCCCTAATCAAAAAATGAAACGTAGTTTCTCAATAATTACTGCATGGCAAGAGGCGGCAAGATGATGAAAATCATTCCCTCCCACGATACTTTTTATCGGGTTTTCTGCCTGCTGAACCTAGAAGTATTCGAAGAATGCTTTACACGCAGGGTATCGGATACGTTGATTTAGCACGGCAAAATCATGAAAGTGCCAGCCCAGCAAGGACTTCAGCCAGATAGCGTGTACTCATAGCGGCTTTCTTTTGTTT
>NZ_JAHHPN010000389.1:0-2465 GCF_024606325.1 Endozoicomonas sp. ONNA1 | reverse complement strand
GCTGATTACCGAACCGGCAGGACAACTGGATTATGTTAAAGGTAAAAATATTGCGAACTTTCATATCGTAGCTGGAATGGTGAATACCTCTTATGGCCCGGTATTTTTTATTGTTTTCTATTTTCCAGATCCGCGAACCAGTTCCAAAATCTCGTACGAAACACTGATTGATCCCTTTAATTTACAGCAAGTCAGCATCTATCAGCGACTTGCAAGCCAGCTTTACTGGCACGTCGCTATTGCAGATGACACGGGTAAAGTGGCCAATTTCTTTGAATTTCCCAATCAATACAATCTGGATGAAACCATTCAGCAGGTATTGTCAGCCTGCGCAAATTTCGAACCAGTCAATTTTGACATGGCCAAGGCTGAATTCATGGCAAACTATTCCATTGATGACCTGTTGAATGCCAGGTAAACATTATGTCAGATAAAACTTCAGTCACTTCCCACCTCGCAAGCCTGGCTAAACAGCACAACTGGGCCGCAACGGGTGTATCCGATTATCCACCACAAGACCCCTTGGTAGGACAAGGGCTTTTCTTTGAACGCTATAAAACCTTTATCCATACCGTAGACCGGGATGAAGACAAGTTCGCCCACGTGTTTGCCATTGAAGGGGAATGGGGACGGGGTAAATCCCGTCTGGGTCATGAACTGATCGCCCAGATCAATGAATGCTCTCAGGGCTGGTTTGTTCGGGACAGCAAAACCGGCCAACTGAACGATGCCCAGCTGTTCAATAAGGAAGAAGACCGGGACGGCTATCTCGGCCTCTATATTCGATACTCTCAGGTCGCTTCTGAGTACCAGAATGCCAACAACTGGTTTGGTTTTGGTGTTTATAAAGCTCTGTTACCGCTGGCAACCGAGACCTTTGATGACTCTATTCAGGGGGGGATCGCAAAACAGGCCTTTAACCGCTATAGAGGTTTTGGTTTTGACTCTGCTCAGCTGGCACAGGCATTGGAGCTGGATAAAAAACACAGCACGCAAGCTTTGTATGAAGAGCCCGGGCTGTTAACCCGTCTGGTTAATCAGGCGTTCGAGTATCTTGAGCAATTTGGCATCAAACATGTTTTGCTGGTTCTGGATGAGCTGGAGACCATTGCTGAAGCCGCTTCTTTTGGCCTTGAAGACGACGATACCAAACGTCTGGACGGTCAGGCTATTCGCTTGATTGGTCGTGCCATTAAAGAAGAAGACCACCGCCGGAATTTCCCCTGGCTGCGTTATGTCGCACTGTGCTCTCCGTTGCTCGGTCAGCAGATGCGAGAGGTAAAATCCAATGCCCGTCGTTTTGAGCTGGTGCAGCTGGAACACAACGCCTTTGCCGATGTATCGGACTATGTTAAACGCCTGAATGCCGATCGTAAGTTGCGCCATACCTACCCTGCCGGACTGGTTGAAGCGGCCTATACCATGAGCGGTGCAAACTTTGGCTGGTTCAACGTGATTATGTCCAATGTGGATGTGGTGCTGGATGAACTAACCAATGCTGGTCAACCGGTTCCGCCCAATGGCGAGCTGTTTGATATTCTTATTCGCAAATCAGGCCGGGTTTCAGAGCATGTGCTTGATCACCATGCCATAGATGGCATTAATACTCTGAACCGGGATTTGCTGGCAGAAGCACGCACCCTGTTATTTGGTCAGTTACCTGTTGCTCTTGAAGGCTGCTCAGCACTAACAAAAGCCCTGCTTGATCATCAGAACGAGGATAATGAGCCAGTGGCCAGTTTATATCGCAAGGTTAAATGGGACCCGCTGGAATGCCGTCAGGCCTTGAAAGAATATAAGTTTATTCGGGATAAGGAAGAATGGTCTTATCCAAGTATTGAGCAGCCTATTTCTCTTAATGCCTTACTGCAAAATCTGCAGACGTTTGCCATTAATGAAAGTGAAGAAGACAGCCTACTGATTCCACTCTCTTTGGGTGAGTTTCGTCATCTGATCAATCTGCTCTATAACCACCCTGCCGCCGAATACGCAGCAGAAGCCCTGTGGCGTAAGTTTTTTGGTGACGACAAGGAACTGTCGGAGGCGTTTGCAACCCATATTGGCCCAAGTATTGCCATGCTGCTGAAGCTGGATCTGCGTTATCGCAGCCAGCAAAGTAACTCCATGATTTTCCTGGACACTGAACATGCCGATACTCACAGTCAGGGCGTCACAGCCTGGGAAGCCGCGCTACCTAAAGAGCCATTGCTTCGCAATATCACCCGATTGACGGGTATTTATCGGTTGCTGGATAACAACTGGGGCTATCAGCCCGTTGTTTACAGCAACGTTTCTGATTTAGCCATTATTCAACCAGCAAGAGGCGGCCTGCAGTCTTGCGAAGGCCTCAGATTACACCCTAATAACCAGGTCTGGTTCGCCTGGGTCAATAACAACGATGAGTTAAACAGCCTGCACCGTGAAGTGACCGCACAGCGTGCATCCGGACGTTTGCCGGTAATGGC
>NZ_JAHHPN010000388.1:0-1160 GCF_024606325.1 Endozoicomonas sp. ONNA1 | reverse complement strand
CTGCTACGGGAAGAGATGAAAGAGCACAATAAACAGTTGGTGGACGCTGCCGCCGATGCCGGTGTCACCACCAATATGGATTTTGCCATTTTCCAGAACCACGGTTACCGGGGGCTTTATGGCGGGCTGGATGCCAAAGATATCCACCAGCGCAAAGGGCTGAAAAAAAGCCATAAAATTCTCGATTTTATGGGCTCGACCGAACTGGCCGCCAACCTGTTCCGGGCTACCCAGACCGAAGAAAAGTTACGCCGTGATCAGGTGCAGGGCAAAACCCAGGCCAACCAGACCCATCATCAGGTCGGCGCCAAAGTAAGACAGACCATTGATGAGCTGGGTGGCACTATGCCTGAAGACCTGCCCACACCAGAAAGCAGTATCAAACAACTGGAAAAGCAAAAAAATAAAATCAGCAAGGCGGAGGATAACCAGGAATGAAAGACTACCCTGTTTCTGCCCTGCTGAAACTCTTCAGCCATGGACAATGTCGTTTTGCCCCCCGGCTCGACACATTACTGACCGGGCTGGCCCACCCTGCCCCTGAGTCAAAGCTTTGGAGCATCAGCCAGAAGCTGTTAAAAGTTCGTAACCAGCTGTCGTCTGACGAAGAAGCGGTAGCAGCCATTCTCGCCACCGATAAAACCATTCGCCAGCCCTGGTTATCCGTTATGGCGGGCAGGGTTAAAGAAGCAGGCAAGCTCAGTAATCAGGATGCCCTTATACAGCTGGTCACTCGCCTTGACTCTGCCGCACCCTGGGTGGAAGAAGCCCTGCCTTCGGCCAGTATTGCCCCAACAGAATTTCAGAGTCTGGAGCAACAATTATTAGGTGCCGGTGTTGAACAAAGCCAGTCGCTTCCCGTTATTACCCGGGTGTTAGCTGCTTCGGCCCAACTGACACAGTGGCAACCCTACCCTTTACCAGAACTGAAGCCTCTGGACGATACCTGCAACCCGGAACAAAACTGGGTTTCCGGACGCTTACTGCAACTGCCGCCATTCATCTTCTCAAGTAATCATTTTGCGGCCATAAACACCGATTCAAAACAGCCAAAAATGCTGTTACAACAACAAAAACCCCATAGCAGCCATGGCAAGCTGGCCGATATTGCCGCCACCCCCTGGTCTTTCCTGTTATGCGCCATTGTCTACGCCCAGGAC
>NZ_JAHHPN010000387.1:0-10722 GCF_024606325.1 Endozoicomonas sp. ONNA1 | reverse complement strand
GCTCCAAGAAGCCTGTGGATCCCAAAGCTCGGGCAAGGGCCGCTGCTGAGACACGTAAGCTATCTCCTGAGCAGAAAATCATCCATAAGAAGCGCAAAGCCAAAGAACAGCTCATTGAAAGAATGGGCATTGACCCTGAAGAAGGGTGGAAAGCCCGTTACGAAATTTTGCCTGGCAAAGAGAAAGTGGTCGATGAGCTTCGACGCCTTGCCGAGTCTGCTGACAAAATCTACCTCGCAACGGATTTGGACCGTGAGGGAGAGGCTATAGCCTGGCATCTTCAGGAGGCCATAGGGGGAGAGCCTGATCGATATCGGCGGGTCGTTTTCAATGAAATTACCAAGAATGCCATCCAGGAAGCCTTCAAGGAGCCGGGTATTCTCAATATTGACCGGGTCAATGCCCAGCAGGCAAGGCGGTTCCTCGACCGCGTAGTGGGTTATATGGTTTCCCCATTGCTCTGGGCGAAAATTGCCCGTGGCCTGTCGGCAGGGCGAGTCCAGTCTGTAGCGGTTAAGTTAATTGTTGAGCGGGAGCGTGAAGTCAGAAGTTTTATCCCGGAAGAGTATTGGGAAGTCTATGCTGACCTGACTACCGGGAGTGGGGAAGTTATTCGCTTCCAAGTCGCCAAAGAAGCCGGTGACGCCTTCAGACCTACCAGTGAGGCCTCCACTGAAGTTGTTCTGGAAAAGCTGAGACGTGCTGATTACCAGCTGACAGAGCGAGAAGATAAGCCGACCCGCAGTCGTCCTTCTGCCCCTTTTATTACCTCAACGCTACAGCAGGCAGCCAGCACCCGTCTTGGATTCAGTGTCAAGAAAACCATGATGATGGCTCAACGCCTCTACGAAGCGGGTCATATTACTTATATGCGTACTGACTCCACCAATCTGAGTCAGGAAGCAGTGGAGAGTGCCCGGGAGTTTATTAATGGTACCTACGGTGCGAAGTATCTGCCAGAGGAGCCAAACCGGTATTCCAGCAAAGAAGGCGCTCAGGAGGCACACGAAGCAATACGTCCTTCCTCTGTGACTGCTCAGCCGGGTTCTATATCCGGACTTGAGAAGGATGCAGAGCGACTCTATGAGCTGATCTGGAGACAATTTGTTGCCTGTCAGATGACGCCCGCGGAGTACCTGAGCACTTCCCTGACGGTCAGAGTGGATGACTTTGATCTGAGGGCGAGAGGCAGAACCCTGAAGTTTGATGGCTACACTCGTGTCATGGCAGCTATTGCCAAGAAGGGTGAAGACATCATTCTGCCCGCCCTGAACAAAGGTGACCCCCTGGATCTGAAAAAACTGGACCCGAAACAACTCTTTACAAAGCCGCCGGCCCGTTTCAGTGAAGCGGCTCTGGTTAAGGAGCTGGAGAAGCGCGGAATTGGAAGACCCTCGACTTATGCTTCCATAATTTCGACCATTCAGGATCGTGGTTATGTATCTCTGAAAAATCGTCGTTTCTATGCCGAGAAAATGGGCGATATTGTCACAGACCGGCTGGTTGAAAATTTCCATGATCTTATGGATTACAACTTTACCGCCAATATGGAGTCAAATCTCGATGTGGTGGCTGAAGGTGGCAAGAACTGGAAGGATCTGCTGGACCATTTCTACAGTGATTTCAGCAACAAGCTGGAGCAGGCTGAAAACGACAGTGATGGCATGCGATCCAATGACCCTTCTCCCACCGACATCAAATGTCCTGAATGTGGCAGGGATATGATGATTCGTACAGCGAGTACTGGCGTCTTCCTGGGCTGTTCCGGTTACTCGCTCCCCCCGAAGGAGCGTTGTAAATGTACGATTAATCTGGTGCCTGGAGAAGAGGTTGAAGATGCTGACGATGAGAATGCTGAAGTTAACGCTTTGCGAGCTATGCATCGTTGTCCCAAGTGTTCTACAGCGATGGAAAGCTATCTGATTGATGAGCAGCGCAAGCTTCATGTCTGTGGTAATAACCCGGACTGCTCCGGCTATGAAGTGGAACAAGGTCAGTTCAAGCTCAAAGGTTATGATGGCCCTGTGCTTGAATGTGACAAATGTGGCTCCGAGATGCAGCTGAAATCGGGACGTTTTGGCAAATACTTTGGTTGCACCAACAGTGAGTGTAAAAACACCCGTAAACTGCTGAAGAGTGGGGAAGCGGCCCCCCCAAAAATGGATCCGGTGCCCATGCCCGAACTTAAGTGTCTGAAAGTGGATGATCACTACATTCTCAGGGACGGTGCCTCCGGACTTTTTCTGGCCGCCAGCCAATTTCCAAAGAATCGTGAGACCCGTGCTCCTCTGGTCAGTGAACTGATCCCTCATCAGGCGGCTATTGATCCTAAATATCATTATCTTCTGGATGCTCCGAGACAGGATGCTGAAGGCAATCCAGCGATAATCCGCTTTAGTCGTAAAACCAAGACTCAGTATGTTATGAGTGAGTCAGAAGGTAAGGCGACGGGGTGGAGTGCTACCTTCCAGGAAGGTAAGTGGGAAGAAAAAGTCACCAGAAAGCGCAAAAAATCCTGATCTGGCCTGTTCAAAAACAAGACCTTCGCGGTGATCCGTGAGGGTCTTTCTATTTGTGAGAATGATTATGTCTGAGCAGTGGCGAGCCTATACCAATAAGAAGTTGCACTATGCCCGTTTACAATTGGGTACTTGGGAAAGAGCAGAACCTTTCGAGCAGGAAGCTTTTCGCGAAGCATTTTTGTTGCATGCTCGTCAGGCATATTTCTCCATGCTGGCAGAGATATTGTCTCCTTATGGTCATCAGTTAAGCCGTCTGATGTCTCTGGAAGAAGCTTACAACTTGGTAAGTGAGCAGGAAGGTGATGTTTCTGAACTCGAGCAGCTAAAACAATTAGAGTTGTCTGACAGCTGGCTGGCAGATTTACTCAAAGCTTATGGCGAAATTTCACTTTTAGACGATGATATACAATCATATTCTAATAAAATCAATACTGCCATGATTGCTTCGGACAGTGCTGGAAGTACAAGAGGTGTTAAAACACCGGAAAGTGCCAAAAGTATTCTTGCTTCCCTCAAGGAATTGGTGGGCCACTTCAGAAATTTCAATCTCGAATGGTGACTTAATCATTTACTGCTCATTCTGCGTTCAACCGTTGGGATCGCCATAGACTGGGGAGTATCTTGTGCCCAGGGAGGGATATAGGTACAAAGTCTTATATAAGCCGGGGTCAACACTCAATGAGCCAGGGGGGGGGGCTCTGTAGGTGCGATTCAGACAGGTTTGACAGAGGTACCCTATGACAAAGATCATGCTGTGCTGTTCTGCAGGTATGTCTACCAGTATGCTGGTTAATCATCCTTTCACATTACTCTGCATTGACCTGTTGCATCATGATGCACAATGCTGCATGATTTCCACCTCTTACTCGCTATTTATGGGACGAAATATGGCTGCATCGTTTTTGGAAATTGTGGAACTTCCAACAGGAGAGATTGTTTTGCGACGCAGTGATGAAGAGGGCGAGCCCCTGCTGACCATGAAATTTTCCGGGGAAGCCAAGGAGTATCTTGAAGGAGAGTATCTACAAGTGGCAAAGGTCATGTTTGACGCCGGAATGCGGGAAGTTGCTGAACTGACTCGTCCCCAATCCTCTGAAGAAGAGATTCCTGAGAACAGAGTGCTGCATTGACTCTATCTTCAAGGCAGTGACAGGTTTTCATGCAACCTGCCTGCTGCGAATAGCCAGTCCCTGACACTGTCCATTGCGGGCAGCGCTTTCAAGCTTGATTAGCCACCCTTTATCCAAGTGTCCCAGCCAACTAATGACGGTGTGGCTGGTTCCGGATGCCAGTGCTTTCCGGGTGAGTTCCAGTGTCTGGTGATCATCGTTAGCGCTAAAAATTTGCACCTTGTCATGGTTCAGGTTGCAATTCTTTAACCATTGCAAGGTTCTGGTATCCGATTTGTCTGCCAGAATCAGAGTCAACCAGCGTTCACTGTCACTGGAAAGCTGACTGAGCATTGGTGTCAGGAGTTGTTCGGCCTGCCAGGGTTGTCCTGACAGAATGAGCTCATTAATACTGGGACTGGGAGAGCTTTTATTTTTCTCTGGTAACGTTTTTTTCAGGCTGGAGCGGTTTATGCGAACTGTGTTGCTCTGAAAGCCTGATGTTGAAAAATTGTGCCTTTCACTGCTTGTTCGGTACAGCATGAATCCTTCCTCCTGGCATGGTCCGGTCGCTTTTCGGTGTTCTCACTCAAGTGTACAGGTGCTCATACAACATCCGTTTCAGGACTGATTTCTGATCACCCCGACGCTTAAACCTTCGACCGCGAAAATATCATGAGTGAGATCGACGACAATGGTTTCGAACTCGTCGTTTTCCGGATGGAGTAATACCTTGTTTTTCTGTTTCTCGAATCGTTTAACGGTGACTTCGTCTTCTATCCTGGCGACGACAACCTGACCGTTTCGAACCTCTGTAGTCTTGTGAACGGCCAGCAGGTCACCATCAAGAATCCCGATGTTTTTCATGCTCATCCCTTTGACTCTTAACAAGAAGTCAGCGGCTGGGGTGAAGAAGCCGGGGTTGAGCATCAGGTGGTCTTCGATATGTTCCTGGGCGAGGATCGGGTTACCGGCAGCCACCTGTCCAATGATCGGAAGGCCTTCAGGCTGGCTGTCTGGAATTCGGATACCTCGTGAAGCACCGGGGGTAATTTCGATGGCGCCTTTACGGGCCAGTGCCCTGAGATGTTCTTCTGCCGCATTGGGTGAACGAAAACCGAAGGTCTTGGCGATTTCTGCCCTGGTGGGTGGGAAACCTGTCTCTTCGATATGAGACTTGATCAGGTCCAGTATTTCGGATTGCCGTTTAGTCAGTTTGATCATGGTCACTCAATCTGTTTTTTTATACAGTATCTGTGATTATATACAGTAATATTGCTCTGGCAAGTCATTATGTTAGGTCGGGCCGCGCAGGTCGGGCCGCGCAGGTCGGGCCGCGATGATGAGCAGCAATTGAACTAAGGGCCGTCAATGATGCATGTGGCAAGCTTTACCTTCCTACTGGTGAATGGTTGACCGATATTCGCAAACTGATTCTGTGAGGCTTTTGTTAAAAAAAATCCGGAGGTGATTAATCTCCGGATTTAGCATTGTATTGATTCATGGTTGATTAAAAGTTAACTTCTCACGCAGCGCGTCCCAGGCTTGAAAAGAAACCTCTAATTGAAAAGGAGAATCACGACCAAAAATCCTGACAAATTTAAAATGTTTGTCTCCAATTGATTTTAATATTCTTTCTCTAAGCTTTTTAGCCTCTTCCAAAGAAGACATCGTGAGTGTTAGCTGTATATGATCTGATTTAGTATTCTGAATATCAAACTCCCCATTCGGATTATAGTTCTGTTGTATTAAAGTACTTACACTCCCCATTGGAGTTTGATCGGTTACTTCTTTTTTAGATGTGAATTGATCATCAGACGTATAAACTTTGCTATCAGAACTGTCATCTTCACTATCAGACATATCATAATCGTTAAAAGTTACCAGATTATCGGAGCTCGGTTTTTCAGCAGGGGTAATTGTAGGATCATCTTTGTTGTCAGAAATATAAAAATCGGTAGATTTAGAAGTTATTTTATCAATCATTTGATTCCATTCTCTTTTTGAAACATATACTTCAATAGAAAAAAAGCTTTTGTTAACCCGAATTAAATTCTCATTTTTTTCACCAATTGATTCTAATACACTTTCTTTAAACTTTTTAGCACTATCCAAAGAAGAAAAACTGACTGTTAAATTAGTATTGTTTGCATCAGCACTTTGAATATCTAAATACCCATTTGGATTATAAAATTTATTTATATAAGTGCTCACATCAACAGTTTCAAAAGTTCTAAAAGACAGATCTTTTATTAGAGATAAGTTTTTTTGTACTTCTTCCTGTTTATTTAAGAACGGGTTATTAGAACTATCATCATCGCTATCAGATATATCATCATCGCTATCAAATAGATCATCTTCGCTATCATACATATCAAAAGGGTTGGAACTTGCCAGTTTTTTAGAATTAGAACTCTGTTTTCCAGCGGTGCTGATTACAGGATCACCATCAAACTCCAAAAAGCTGCCATCCTTTATGACCAGCTCAATTAACCGATTACCTTCTTTGTCTACAATGGCAATGTAGCCAGGGCAGTCAAAATCAAAATGAGAAGTTCCAGATACGCACCTTGTTAAAATTTTTGCAACAGTCGCCATCTTACCGCTAGCACCTTCTTCATCAACAGATAATACGATCTTCTGAAGCACCTCCAGATCCTGATCTGCCGGTAGGCCTAGTCTTGTCAGATCTCCTGCTACTATGTCGGTTCCTAATGCCTCACACATTTTCTCGAGTAACTGAGTGTCGCAACTGTCTTCTACTTTTATTTTGGGTAGCGATAGCTGATATTTCGCTTCTTTATAATTTAATTGTTTAGTCAGCTCATTAATCGTTTCAGAATCAAGATTGTTAATCGCTGTGGCACTTTCTTTACGCGGTTTTATTGCGACCAGTTTAAGATCTTCTCCATTCAAAGATTTGAATTCCTTGGCGATGGCAGCAAATTTGCTGTTAGAAGCACATTGAACCGTTTCAGTTTTAACCATCATTTTTACGTTGTTAATACGAGTTCCATCTGCGCATAGAAAGCTTTGAGGAGCGGTTTTATCTGGAGAAAAACTATCCTCCCAGACACCCCGGAATTCCATTACATTACCTATTGTCGCTGTAACTTCATTCATGTCATCAAACAAATTTTTAATTTTTCCTTTGGTTTTCTCCTTGACAAAATCTTCTGTGACTTCAGCAACGTTCCATTGATTACTTTCCAGCTTTTGGGTTTGATAACATTCAGAGAGTATTTTTTCTAATTGCTCATCCCTGACATGAAAAGCAGAAGCGATAAAGTTAGCGCAAGAGATTAACTGTTCAGGATGGCCTCCGTAAGGGTTGTCTTTGCTGAATTTACCGAGTTCTTTATGGATTTCAGTTTCCAGCTCTTCAGTCAAGGTTCCTTTGGGGATTCCCAAAATTGATTCCTTTTTGGCATTGTCATCTATGCACGCCAGAAGCATGCCCAAAACCGGAGTCAGGCTGGTAGGAGACGCTACCGTGCTTTTTTTGCCCTCACTGTTCAGAATCCCGAATGAGATTTTATCAATGAGTTTTTTAGCAATATCAGAAGCCTGTAGTGTGGTCCCGGTATGTGTGTCTTGCAGATTAAATGGCTGCGAAGACATTGATATTGATTTGATTGAGTGTCCAATAGGTGTCATAGTCATTTCTCCATTACTTGATAATAATTGATTAGCGTGAATAAACTCACTGCTTCCATGCTTTGTGCTTCCCTGTTTTGCAGCAAGAGCATTGTTTGTAGATTGCCGTAAATTATGGGTTGCCTGATTACTATTAGTTAAGTGTTTGTCCTCGATAAAATCACTAACCGATAAGTTAGTGATGGCAACAATTTGCACCCTGTAATAGTGTTGAGCAATGCTCCGTACCACTGACTCGTTGGGTTAACTCGATGAGGCTTTGCTACTAGTGGCCTTGACAGCTGAGGGTAAGAAACGTAGGTTCTAAACAGTCGTTTATTAATCTTATAAAATTCCCCGGATCATGGCACAACCTTCAACCGTAGAGAGAATTCTGGATTCAGCCGAGCTGCTCTTCGCCGAACATGGCTTCGCAGAAACCTCCTTAAGAACCATTACAAGACAGGCAGGGGTTAACCTGGCTGCAGTGAACTATCACTTTGGCTCTAAAAAAGCATTGATACAGGCAGTATTTGCCCGTTTTCTGGCTCCCTTTATGGAGGGGCTGAATACCACTCTGGATCAGTGGTCAGATCACAGTGAACAACCTGATCTTGAAGCTGTGCTTCAGATACTGGTTGACCATATTCTTGCTGTGAAACCCAGAAGGCCGGATGACATCTCTATTTTCATGAAACTCATGGGGCTGGCATTCACCCAGAACCAGGGGCACTTGAAACGTTATCTGACCGAAACCTATGGAACTGTCTTCAGTCGATACTTTGAGTTACTGTTCAGGGCCTGTCCTGACCTTCCGATTGCCGATAAATTCTGGCGTACCTACTTTAGTCTCGGTTCTGCTGTCTTCTCTGTATCCGGTGCTGATGCGCTCCTGTCCATCGCCAAGAGAGACTACGACATTGATGACAATCTTGAGAATATCATGAGAAGAATGGTGCCGTTTATGGCAGCCGGTCTGCGTGCTCATGCCACCCATGATAGTGGCCGATAATGTTTATTCTGCATGCAGGCTCTTAAGCCTGAGGCGCTGCGAAGCCAATCAATACGAGATTCAGCTGTGCATATTAATGTTCGAATTGCCTCACAGACTCTGGAGTTGATGCAGGAGGGGGTAGAAACGATCTGTTACTCTGTCTCTACTGCCAGTAAGGGGACAGGTCAGCAGGAAGGTAGCTGGCAGACTCCCCTTGGTCATCATATTATTCGAGCTAAAATAGGTGACGGCCTTCCTCTCAATGCAGTGTTTGTAGGAAGGCGATACACGGGTGAGATTTATTCTCCGGAACTACAACAACAATACTCTGAACGTCGGGACTGGATCTTAAGCCGCATTCTCTGGCTAAGTGGCCTGGAACCCGGTTACAACCGTTTGGGAAATGTCGATACTATGCGACGATATATCTATATCCATGGAGCGCCTGATTCCGCTGTGATGGGGGAGCCGGGTTCAAGAGGCTGCGTTAGGATGCATGGTCATGACATGATTGATTTATTTGACCGGGTTGTTCCGGGAACTACCATTGATATTCTGCCAGAGTAGTCTTATCGCATGCAGTCAGGTCAGGAGAACAGGAAAAGTATGAATACGCATGGTCAAAACGATGCGAAAAATAATGGTGTTCTGATCATTGATCTTGAAGGTCAGACACTCCAACCCGAAGAGCGGGAATTGCTCCTGCATCCTGGCGTTGCTGGCGTATTGTTTTTCGCCAGAAATTTTCAAGATCGCAAACAGTTGTGTGACCTGGTCAGTGACATCAGAAGTATCCGGCAGAATCTGATTCTGATGGTCGATCAGGAAGGTGGCAGGGTGCAGCGTTTCAGGAACGACTTTACCCGTCTGCCGCCGGCAGAACATTACGCCAGATATTTCAATTGTGATCCTCAGAAAGCGCTCGAGTTGATTGAAGATTGCGGTTGGCTTATGGCTGAAGAGCTTCTTTCCTGCGGTCTTGACCTCAGTCTGGCTCCGGTATTGGATTTGAATCTTGGGCTGACCGAAATAGTGGGCGATCGTGCGTTAGGCAGTGAGACTGAAAACGTCATTAAACTGGCCACTGCATGGTGCAGTGGTGTCCATGAGTCAGGAATGGCCTGTGTCGGTAAACATTTTCCAGGCCATGGCAGTGTCAATGAAGACTCTCACCTGACCCTGCCTCGGGACAACCGTTCGCTAAACGCCATCCGGCAGCAAGACATGGTGCCATTCAAAACGTTGATAGAGCAGGGTATAGAAGCGATTATGCCTGCTCACATTGTCTTTTCTGAAGTGGATGATCAGCCTTGTGGTTTTTCTTCAATCTGGTTGAAAGATATTCTTAGAGAGCAGATTGGTTTTAGTGGAGTAGTTATTAGCGACTGTTTGACTATGGAAGGTGCCGCTTCAGCGGGAAGTTATACTCTCCGGGTTGAAAAAGCCTTGAATGCGGGTTGTGATCTCTTGTTACTCAGCAATAGGAAGGGGGTCCGGGAAGTTCTGCCCTGGCTTGAACAGTCTTCTTTCTGTCCGCCTGATTTTTCTTCACTTGAGGCCAGCGGCGGTCGAGCTTTGGAAGAACTGGTTACTCTGGATCGATATTTGAGTTGTAAGGACAGACTGGACTACCTTTCTGAACGATTCAAATGATTGTTCATAATGCGTCATATGCAGTGGGTGTTGTCTTTGGTGTCCATGTTCACTCCTTTCTCTCTTTATTCACCATAACTATCGCTCAACCTCTGAAAATAGCTATGACCCTATGTCGGATAAAAAGCAGCACATTTTCAGTTTTATAACACCATGTGTGACTTTTTCAGGTGTTCCGACAGCGGCAGGACTCATTATCAAAATACTTGGCCAATTGACTTATGACGGTTTCTATCTTGCGGTGGATTCGAACACACTGTGAACGACTGGACATCGCAGGAAAAAGGTGAAGCCAGTATTGTTGAAAATAGTTCCAGATCGCTATATATGGGAAAAATTTGACTGAACGCGAAATCTTAACTTTAATCGCAAAATCTGGTTCTTTTTATAATGCGTTGTTTGCATGAGCCTGTATAAATACGCTTTTTTTCCGGTTCTGGCTATTTCCCTTTTGTGCCCGGCACCGACCGCGATTGCGTCGGTACCCATCGACCCGGTTCTGATCCACACCCTTACCCTGGACCCCAATCAGCCACCCATCACACCGCCCACTCTTAACAAGAACCATTGCGCACCACACGGAGCTTTCGGCATTGTCTGGCGTCAGGACGGCAGGTACATGGCGGTGGGGGTAGGTTCAGGTTCAGGGGATCGCAAATGTGGTTATACAGGCCCTGTGCTGATCTTTGATATGACCGACCCTCAGAGCCCCCTGTTGGTGAACACTCTTAACGATGCAACAGACTGGATACGAAGCCTGGCCTACCACCCCGACGGCACCCTGCTGGCGGCTGGAGGGGATGACAGA
>NZ_JAHHPN010000386.1:0-1260 GCF_024606325.1 Endozoicomonas sp. ONNA1 | reverse complement strand
ACTTGAATTTAAGTCTTATTTTTCTAGGGAAATCTTTTGTAAGATATTTTTCGAGTTCCAGGCTAAATGCTTCAATATTTCTGAAGCACCAAAAAATGGTGAGCTAAAATTTTCTGGTGACTCATTTTACTATATTCCAAAGAAAGATTTTTCTGGCTCAGATGGTTTTATAGTTAATAAAAAACGTTATAATATAAATGTTGAAAACACTATATTTGATTCAGCAGCAGAAATATCATTAGAGGCTTATTTTTTATGTAAAAACTATAAGTCTATAAATAGAAAAACTTTAATAGAATCAGTTTATGCACCTGTACCTTATAGTGACTTAGCATTACAAAAAAATAATTTAAGACTACAAATTTTAAACCGGCCACCCTCCGCTTATGTAGTCCTTAATGAAGTATCTGCTTATGCTGACAGAGATAAGCAAGTTTATGGGTATCCTAACTATCCAGAGTTATCTTTAAAACTACCTATAGACTGGGCCACAAAAAAACCACCATTCAATACAAGATCTTGGAGATATGGTTTTAATGCATGGGTATTCATGGACTCATTGCTTAGCACGGGTGACATAGACGACTTAGTTTATGCCAAGAAATTAATGATGGATTGGATTGATTTCAATATAATTCAAAAAAAAGTAAACGAGTTTTCTTGGTATGATATGGGTGTCGCTTTTAGGGCTACGAGAATACCCTATATTATTGAACATTGCTTAAGAAATAATTTACTTTCTGATGAAGAATTTTATCTTTCATCTTTAGCGTTACAGATTCATATTCTTGACTTAGCTAACTTAGATAAACTTGCACTACATTCAAACCATGGTCTTTATCAATTATGCGGTCTGCTTGCTATTACAAATACATTACCAGAAATAAAAAACAGAGATTTATATGATGCTTTCGCTAAATATCACTTTTCACAGACCGTTTTGAAAGACGTTAACTCTGAAGGAGTTCATCTAGAACATTCACCAGACTATCACGTTTATATTTCTGACATTCTTTTCTCAGCTATAAAAGCTGGTTGGGTTACAGATCCTCTTGCAATAGAACGTGTTCAAAAAATGAACTCAGTAAATTTCATGCTATTGCATCCAAATAATAAAGCTGTTCGCTTTGGTGATACTTCAGAAAGAGACTTCAGAAGCATCATCAATAAGCAAGTACCTGAATTGTTTTACATCTACAGAAATGGTAAAGAAGGCAAACAACCTAAAGTTCATAACTTAGTTCTTCCTGAATCAGGTTA
>NZ_JAHHPN010000385.1:0-19032 GCF_024606325.1 Endozoicomonas sp. ONNA1 | reverse complement strand
GTACGCGAGCTGGGTTTAGAACGTCGTGAGACAGTTCGGTCCCTATCTGCCGTGGACGTTGGAAGTTTGAGGAGAGCTGCTCCTAGTACGAGAGGACCGGAGTGGACGAACCACTGGTGTTCGGGTTGTGTCGCCAGACGCATTGCCCGGTAGCTAAGTTCGGACGGGATAACCGCTGAAAGCATCTAAGCGGGAAGCCCCCTTCAAGATGAGACTTCCCTGGCCTTAAGGCCCATAAGAGACGTTAAAGACTATGACGTTGATAGGCGGGGTGTGTAAGCGTTGTGAGGCGTTGAGCTAACCCGTACTAATGACTCGAGAGGCTTGACCATATAACGCCAAAGCGATCTAGAAACTAGTGTCAAGAGACAAGTTTCAAGGAGCCATGCACGAGAGTGTTGAGCAAGAATAGACAACACAGCTTAAACGAGATTTGGATTCCAGAGCCTTCGGCTTTCGAGAAACAGCTTCAAGCCTCCAGCTTCAAGCTTCCAGCTCAAGAGCCAACGGCTCGACCAGTTTTGCCTGGTGACCATAGAGTGTTGGAACCACCCGATCCCATCCCGAACTCGGAAGTGAAACGACAGATCGCCGATGGTAGTGTGGGGTTTCCCCATGTGAGAGTAGGTCATCGCCAGGCACCTTATTTTGAAAACGCTGAAAATATGGCAGTGTTTTAGCTTCGAGTCGATCAGTAATCTTTGAAGCAAACCAGTTTTGCCTGATAGCCACAGAGTATTGGAACCACCCGATCCCATCCCGAACTCGGAAGTGAAACGATGCATCGCCGATGGTAGTGTGGGGCTTCCCCATGTGAGAGTAGGTCACTGTCAGGCGTTAAATAAACAAAAAGGCCCACCAAGAAATTTGTGGGCCTTTTTGTTTATACAGTGAATTGTGACGGGATAGCCCATCACAGAGAAAACCCGTACAACATATCAGCGATATGTAAACCTAAATCGCCCCCCCAAAAAAAACAAAACCATCAAAGTCTCCTGTTTTAATGCCCTTATTTTAAATGAAGTTTGATCATGACAGCAGATCGACGTACCAAACTTAAAGGTCTCTGGAAAACCCTGCTTTCAAGAGTGGAGGGTATCCGGATTATTTCAAGCCGACGGGACAAAAAGATTTCGGTTTTTACCAGAAGTGCTATTTTTTGCTTGCAAGGAAGTAGGGTTTCCTTATAATCAGCCGCGTCTTCGGGGATGGCATCTTTTTCCCGAAGCGTCGAAGTGGTGGGCGTAGCTCAGTTGGTAGAGCCCCGGATTGTGATTCCGGTGGTCGTGGGTTCGAACCCCATCGTCCACCCCAGTTTCAAAAAGGTCTGATTTTTAAGTCAGGCCTTTTCTGTTTCTGAACTCGCCACTCATCATCCTGTTGTACTTCTTCTGATCCTCATACAGTTCAAGATAAATCCTGTATTTTTTGTCGCAATATGCTGCAAGCGATGTGTCAGGGTATAGTGTTTCCTTTTGCTGACTCATAGCCTGAATCGCTTCTTCCAGAGAAGCGTATGTTCCACATGCGACAGAAGATAATAAGGCGCCTGCTAACAGCATACAGTCGGGTTCCTGAGGCATTTTGGCTCGTATACCTGTTATGTTGACATGCTCCTGAACAAACAGTGTATTTTTGGCTAGACCGCCACAGGGTCGGAGTTCGCTGAAGCAGTAGCCATTTTGGGTAAGTCGTTCGATGTTGTGTCTGGCTTCCAATGCAATGGCCTGAATACAGGCCAGGTAAGTCAGGGCCAGACTATCAATGCTTTGATCGAGGCTCAGCCCTGTCATCATCCCTTTCAGGCTCATATCCATTCTGGGGCAGCGGTTACCGGCGAAATAAGGTAAAAGATGAATGTCGTAAGTTAGCAAGGATAGCTTCTGCGTGTCCCCGGCCATGTTTTTCAGAACAGTGTTGAGGTATGAGTAAATGCTCTTGTGGTTTTTTTTCGATTCATTCAAAGCTTTAGCATAGGAAGGATGGCTGGTTAACAGATGCTCAATCAATGCTCCCGCTGCTGATTGTCCAACTATGTTGTGGTAAAAGCCTTCAAGAGCTGAAGGCATAGGCCCCCAGACACCTTCAATGGTTCTTGCAGAACGGCTACTGGCTACATAAATTGTCGAGGTACCTACGACCATGCTGAGTCTGCTTTCCAGACTGCTGTTGTCTTTTTCCGGATGAATTGGCCCAAGAGCTGCGAGACTGCCACCTAAGCCATCAACCATTCCAGTGGCAACCGTTGTGCCTGCTGGCAGTCCTGTTGCTTCTGCTGAAGCGTTACTCAAGCCTCCGGGAACCGGGGAGCATGGTGAAAGTAATTCTCCCCGTCTCAATTCAGGATTGTTAATATTCAGGGCCTTGAGTATTTCTTTTGGTTCGCAGGTGACCTTGGAGCATGGTGTTCGGGTGATGACTCCGGTGAGCTTCCAGGTGATGAAGTCATAAAGATCGAGAATTAACCCGCATTGTGACCATAATTCAGGTTGTTCCTGCTTGAGCCAGAGCATTTTGGAAAGACACATTTCAGGAATTTGTTTAGCGGG
This sequence comes from Endozoicomonas sp. ONNA1, assembly GCF_024606325.1. Taxonomy (NCBI): domain Bacteria; kingdom Pseudomonadati; phylum Pseudomonadota; class Gammaproteobacteria; order Oceanospirillales; family Endozoicomonadaceae; genus Endozoicomonas; species Endozoicomonas sp. ONNA1. The sequence goes on along the minus strand of NZ_JAHHPN010000385.1, from coordinate 16,483 downwards.
CGCATTCCGGCCAGAGGCTGATTCGAATTGTTTGTTAATGATTAGGGACTGAGGTTGTGAACGATGATCCATCCAGCCAAGAATATTGGCTTCCGGATTGCCGGGCAGGTGAAGAGGCTCCAGATCGTGATTGAGTAAAACCTGGGATGCGGTAGCGTCAATGCCAATCCCTTTTATAGACACTGGCTGGTGATATTGCTCAATCAGCTTTCTGATAGAGTTAACGAGACAGCCATATATGTCATCAGAAGACTGTTCCATTATACCAGAGGTCTGCCAGAGCTTTAGTTTCTGGATGTTCTTTGCCAGTATCTTTCCCTTTGTGTTGACCAGAGCAGCTCGCAAACTGGCTGTGCCCACATCAATACTGAGTAGCGCTTCTCGCATCGTTATACCCCTGATAACAATCTTCCATGTTGCATACGGTTTTTTGCCACGAAAATAAGCATAATAGTAGACAAGTTAATCAGCGGGCATTGAAGAGATAAGCATATGTTCATGGACTCAGTGATCGGGCATCGAGGTGCAGCCGCTTTGGCTCCAGAGAATACTTTGGCTGGCATTCAGAAAGCAGCCGATTTGGGGCTGAAATGGATAGAGCTGGATGTGACCCTGCTGGGAGATGGCTCAGCGGTGATGTTTCATGATCCAACAATGAGCAGAACCACTTCAGGACGCGGGCATTTGAAGAGAATGAGCCTGGATCAGGTGGCTACTCTGGATGCCGGAAGCTGGTTTTCAGAAGCGTTCACCGGTGAAAAGGTGCCAACACTGAATGAAACACTGACTTTGATCAAGGAACTGAAGCTGAGCCTGAATCTTGAGTTGAAACCCAATCGTTGCGATTTAAAACTTCTGATTGAGGAAGTGGTAGCTGTGTTGGAGGCAGTTTGCTTTCCTGAGGATCAACTGCTGGTATCCAGCTTTAATCATAAGGCTCTGCTCTTGTATCGGGCAAAAGCTGACAGCAGGATCGGTTGTCTTTTCGAATCGTTGCCTCGAAACTGGAAACATAAAGCCAGACAGGTTGATGCTAAGACGATTCATCTGAATGCCAAAAAACTTAGAGAAAAAAAGGCGCATGAAATCAAAGCCGCAGGTTATGAGTTGTATTGCTACACCGTTAACGAAAAGGATACGGCTGATCGATTAAGAGGATGGGGTGTTGATGGAGTGTTTACGGATAACCCTTCCTTGATACGTTAACAGAGTGCCGACTGACACTCTGTTGTTACTTAAGAGCAGTGTTCTTCGTCTACTTCTCTCAAGTATTTGAACAGTTTTCTGGAAGCCGCGGGTGGTTTCTCCTTTGTGGCTTCCTTTTGGGCGTTACGTACCAGTTGTCGTATGTGCTGATGATCGGCGTCAGGGTATTTGTCGAGGTACTCGGTGAGAACCTCATGCCCTTCATTGATCAGGCGGTCACGCCAGCGTTCCAATTGGTGAAAGCGACGATTGTATTCCTCGCTCGTGGAGTCCAGGCTGTCGAGAAATTTCTGGATCGGTTCCAGCTCCTGGTCTCGCATCAATTTACCAATGAAGCCTAAATGCCGTTTGCGGGCATTATTGCTTTTAATTCGCTTGCTCTCATCCAGTGCTTCCCTGAGGCGCTCATTCAGAGGCAGCTTGTCCAGCGTGGCTGGCTTCATATCCATTAAACGGGCACCCATGGCCTTGAGCTCGTCCATATCACGTTTGAGCTCGGATTTGCTGACGTAAATGATTTCTTCAACGTCGTCTTCAAATTCGTAGGGGTCTTGATCTGACATGATTCGGGTCTATCTAAAGAGATGCCTGCATTTTACTCCAGTTATTGACATTCAGCCATGAGCGGAGAAGGCTGTTACTCCTTTTCCCGGCCAATGATGGTAGCGTCCGGACAGCTCATTCATCGTTAATGTTTTGTTTTTCTTTGGCTATGGGCATTTGCAGCCGGGCACGGCACAATAGGACTTACACGAATAATTCTGGAAGGCAGGAAGTTCATGGGTGATAAAACCAACGCTGTACTGGATCCCCGCTCTGAAGAGGATCGCCTGAAGACACTGGTCAGTGATATTCTGGACGAAGCGCGACGTCAGGGGGCAGATGCCTGTGAAGTCGGTGTCAGTCTGGACGCAGGCCTCTCGGTAGGTATCAGAATGGGGGATGTTGAAACGGTCGAGTTTAACCGTGATCAGGGTTTTGGTATCACCGTTTATCAGGGAAAGAAAAAAGGATCAGCCAGTACTTCAGACAGTTCATCTGAAGCCATCAGAGAGACTGTGAAGGCAGCTTGCGATATTGCCGGCTACGCCTCGGAAGACCCTTGTGCCGGGCTTGCTGATGCTGAGTTAATGGCGACTGAACTGCCAGATCTGGACCTGTACCACCCTTGGGGGATCGATGCAGAAGAAGCCATAGAGCTGGCTTTGAAGTGCGAAGAAGCTGGCAGAATGTTCAGTAGCAAAATCAAAAATTCTGACGGTGCCAATGTAGGTACCCACCAGGGATGTCGTGTCTATGGTAACAGTCATGGCTTTATTGGCAGTTACATTTCCAGTCGTCATAGTTTAAGTTGTGTTCTGATTGGTGAAAAAGCCGGTGAAATGCAGAGAGATTATTGGTACACCGTCGCTCGTGATGGTAACGATCTGGAGTCTGCTTCGGATGTAGGTCAAAAGGCGGCGGAAAGAACACTAGCCCGACTGGGTGCCAGAAAAGTCCCCACGGGGCAGGTACCTGTCCTGTTTGCGGCAGAAGTGGCCTCAGGTATTGTATCCCACCTGTTGGAAGGCATTAGTGGTGGCAGTCTTTATCGCCGAGCTTCATTCCTGCTGGATCATCTGGGTCAACAGATATTTCCTGACTGGGTGCGTATCCATGAGCAGCCGCACCTGAAAAAGGCACTGGGTTCGGCCAGTTTTGATAATGACGGTTTAGCTACTCGGGCCAAGGACTTTATCTCTGATGGGGTTCTGGCCAGTTATCTCCTGAGTACTTATTCTGCCCGCAAGCTGGGAATGGAGAGTACCGCTAATGCCGGAGGTGTCAATAACCTGTTTCTGGACTGCAATGCAGGCGGCAGGGATGAGCTATTGAAACAGATGGGAACGGGTTTACTAGTGACTGAGTTGATGGGGCAGGGAGTGAATACTGTCACCGGCGATTACTCAAGAGGTGCAGGAGGCTACTGGGTTGAACATGGCGAAATACAGCACCCTGTTTCTGAAGTGACTATCGCTGGAAACCTGAAAGATATGTTTATGAATATGGCTGCTGCAGGGAATGATTATGATCGCAGAGGGGGGATTCAAACCGGTTCGATTCTGATCAGTGAGATGACTCTGGCAGGTGAATAAATAAGTAGCTGATCAGGCTACTACGGTGCAGTCTGCTATCCAACAGTCTGGAATGTTAACTATAAAACAAGGTAGCCAGTCCCAGAAAGGAGAGAAAGCCAACGACATCCGATACTGTCGTCAGTATTATGGTGCCAGCCAGTGCAGGGTCAATATTTATGGATTTGAGAATAACGGGAAGGCTGGCACCGACGATGACGGCAGTACTGAGATTGATGATCATGGCACAGGCGATCACCAGAGCAATGATGGGGTCATGGAACCATAAATAAGCGATCAGGGAAACCAGAGCGGCCCAGAGAATACCATTGAGAAATCCTGCCATTAGTTCGCGACTGAGTAGCCACCGCAGGTTGGTTCTACTGATCTGACCCAGCGCCATGCCCCGAATCACCAGAGTCAGAGCCTGTCCGCCAGCATTGCCGCCCATTCCTGCAACAATTGGCATCAGGACAGCCAGTGCAACGACCTTATCGATGGTGGCCTGAAACATGCCAATAACAGAGGCGGCAATAAAGGCTGTTATCAGGTTGATGCCCAGCCAGACAGCGCGCCGACGGGCCGTTTTCAGTGCGGGGGCAAAGGTATCTTCATCGTCATCCAGACCTGCCATGCTCATCATGGAGTGTTCGGCCTCTTCCCGGATAACATCCACCACGTCGTCAATCGTAATACGGCCCAGTAGCTGTCCCTGCTCAGACACCACCGGTGCTGACACCAGATCCTGCCGTTCAAACAATTGAGCCACCTGGCTGTCTTCCATATTGGCAGCGATGGGTTGCAGATCGGTCTGCATTACTTCAAATACTGTGGCTGAAGGGGCTGTTGTCAGGAGTACTGACAGGGGTAGTGCCCCTATGTATTCGTCTCTGCGGTTGACGACAAACAGGCTGTCAGTCATTTCCGGAATATCCTTATGACGCCTGAGGTAACGGAGCACAACATCGAGAGTGCTGCTGGGCCGAATGGTGATGACATCGGTATTCATCAGTCCGCCGGCTGTGTCTTCCGGATAAGAGAGGACGGCTTCTACCCTTTGCCGATCCTGACTGTCCATGGAATCCAGTACTTTTCGGGTGATGGTGTCGGGCAGTTGTTGCAGGAGGTCTGCTATGTCATCCACGTCCTGACCTTCGGTAATCACTTTCAGCTCTGCCACGTTCATCCTGTCCAGGAAAAACTGTCGGACTTCGTCACTCAGTTCCTGTAATACGTCGCCTTCCATCTCTCGATCAATCAGGCGCCAGAGAAGGCTGCGAAGTTTGGGGGGGGACGATTCGAGCAAGTGAGCCGCATCCGGAGCCGGAAGACCATTCAGCATACGCCTGAGTTCGGGAGAAACGCCGTGTTCAAGGGCCTCGTTGAGTTCCTGAAATGCCTTGTCTCCGATACTCAGTTGTAGCTGTTGTACCATAGATGCGTGCCCGGCTTTTTTGGCAGAAATGACTGAGTGTTGACTTTCTGTTCTACAACTATCCAGTCTGATTGTCAGGCTCAGTCATTTCGCATGTCATTGTTCGTTTGCTTTGTGCCTGACAAGCTTTCGCTTTCAAGCGAGGCAATTTGAGATACCAGTATAAACAGAGATTTAATGGTGAAAAGGATGATTATTCACCCTCTTCAAAAAAATCATTGATCAGATTGCACAACGCTGTACAGGCCTCTTCTTCATCATGGCCTTCAAATGTTAAATCAAGGACAGAGCCTTTTCCTGCCGCCAGCATCATGACGGCCATGATACTTTTTCCATCCACCTCACGGCCGTCGAAGCCCACTTTCACCTGACTGGTGAAAGCCGAAGTTGTGGAAACAAATTTAGATGCTGCCCGTGCATGGAGACCGAGTTTATTAATAATGGTGATCTGCTTCTGGATCATTATTTTGAAAGCTCCCGATGTCTGACCTGAACACAGTCAAAACGTTCCTTGAGCCACTCGCTCAGTTTTTCACTGATAAATACGGAGCGGTGCTGCCCGCCGGTACACCCGATTGCAATCGTCATATAACTGCGCTGTCCGGATTCGAACCTCGGTAACCATTTTTCCACGAATCTGCAGAGATCTTCAAACATCTCATTTACCATGGGTTCAGCCGCCAGAAAATCTTTAACGGGCTTATCTTGGCCTGTGTAAGATCTTAACGCTTCAATCCAGAAAGGATTAGGTAAACAGCGAACATCAAAAACAAAGTCAGCATCAATCGGCATGCCGTGCTTGAAGCCAAACGACTGGATCATCAGCGTCATACTCTTGCTCGTGGCGCCGCATATTCGCTGTCTTATTTGTTCTCTGATTTCATGGACAGACAGTGGTGAAGTGTCCAGCCTTATGTCGGCTTCTTCAGCCAGAGGAGCCAGCAGTTTCTTTTCCAGATTGATCGCTTCTTTCAGAGAACGCTCATCATTGCTGAGAGGGTGGCGACGGCGTGTCGAGCTGTACCGCTTCATCAGGGTGTCGCTGTCTGCGTCCAGAAAGATGACCTGACACTCAACCTCCTGTTTTTTCAAATTTTCCAACAATGCCGGAAAGCGTTCCAGAGCGCCGGGTACATTACGAACATCCAAACTGACAGCCATGCGGTGAGGTTCGAGCAGATTGCTTTTGAGATTGGTCGGCAATTCGTTCAACATGCTGGCAGGCAAGTTGTCTACACAGTAAAAGCCTTCATCTTCAAGGGCGTGAAGCGCGGAACTTTTGCCAGAGCCTGAACGTCCGCTGATGATGACCAACTTCATGGAGTGTCCTTCCCGATTGTTTGACTGTGCAAACAGGCTTCTCACCTGATTCCGAGTGGGGCAAGTCTATCAAAACCCAATGAGATTAGAACCAGTCGCTTTCTTTTATTTCAAGCATAGTCCGGATATTTCTATCCATGCATTTTTGAAGGATAAATAGGTTTCAAGTCACGATAGTGAAGGAAGTCAACAGGGTTCTTGCAGGCCAAAAAACATTTTGCCCGCCTCCGTTTCCAGATGGGCATGCAAAATGTTTTTTATTTACCTGTTAAACAGGGCTGCAGATGATGTTATACAGCGCTTTGGGGTTTTTTGCTGCTCGCATCTGGCTCAGCAATATTTCTGATTGAAAGCGTTCAGCCACAGCCTGCAGTATATTGAGATGCTCCTGTGTATTTTCTTCCGGAACAATGAGTGCGAACACCAGATCGACCGGTTGTTTATCCACAGAATCAAAATCAACGGGTTCGGACAGTTTGATCAGAAGTCCGGTGGGATGTTGACAGGCACTGGAGCGACAGTGAGGCAGGGCTATTCCTTTGCCTAAACCGGTGGTACCGAGTCGCTCTCTGTTAATCAGCTTGTTAAACAGATCCTTGGTGTTTATGGCGGGAACATGTTCACAGATGATTTCCGCGACAATTTCCAGGACTTTCTTTTTGCTGGCCCCCTGCACATCACATAGGGTGCGCCCGGGGGTAAGAATGTTTTTGATAATCATACAACGATCGATGCTTACAGGCGGCCACTGGCACCCTGTAGCCGGTCAAGCGTCTTCTCTTTGTGTTTTACCAGTTGTCGGTCCAGTTTGTCCGACATGTCGTCAATAGCAGCGTACATATCTTCAGCCTCAGCGGTTGCATTGATATCCGCCCCGCGAACGTGCAGAGTCGCTTCCACTTTGTGCTTCAATTTCTCAACACTCAGGGTGACCTGAACGTTAGTGATCTGATCAAAGTGGGCGGCAAGGCGGTCGAGTTTCTTGGTGACATAATCTTTCAGAGCCTCAGTCACCTCTACATGATGTCCACTGATGTTGACTTGCATGTAACGCTCTCCTGCTGATCCCGATTCTTGACATTGGACTGCCCCCGGGATTTTACGGGCAGCCCTGATTGAAAGTCTATCACTGTCAATGACAGTTGGCGTTGTTCTGAGACAAAAAACCTAAGGGGCGATTTGTGGTATAAGGGCCGTTTACCTCAACCGCTGAAAGCTCAGATAAGTTGCTTGCGTTCATTCGATGGTGGAATGTTCATCGATTCGCGATATTTGGCGATGGTCCTTCTGGCCACTTTAATTCCCTGCTCACCCAGCAAACCGGCAATTTTGTTATCGCTCAGTGGTTTTTTTGGGTTTTCATCGGATACCAGTTTCTTAATCAAAGCTCTGATGGCTGTTGAAGAGCACTCACCGCCAGAGTCTGTGCTGACGTGGCTGGAGAAAAAGTATTTCAGTTCAAACACGCCTCTTGGGGTGTGCATATATTTCTGGGTAGTGACCCTGGAAATGGTGGATTCGTGCATATCCACCGCCTGAGCGATGTCGGCCAACACCAGAGGCTTCATAGCCTGTTCACCCAGCTCCAGAAACTCTTTCTGAAATTCAACAATCTTGCCGGCAACTTTTAGCAGGGTTTCGTTACGACTCTGGAGGTTTTTCAGAAACCAGCGGGCTTCCTGCAGCTGGTTCTTCATAAATACATTGTCACGACTGTTATTGGCACGCTGTACCATTGAGGCGTAATTGTTGTTGATGCGAAGCCTGGGCAGGGACTCTGAGTTCAGCTCAACCGCCCAGCGGTCCTTGATTTTGGTGACTGAAATATCAGGGGTGACGTATTCTGTCTGTGCCTGACCGATTTCGGCTCCGGGTCTGGGATTGAGGCTCTGAACCAGATGAAGGGCTTCTCTGAGTTGATGTTCTTTGAGGCGGGTACGCCGCATGATCTGAGCGTAGTCACGACTACCCAGTGCCGGTAGATGATTCTGGATCAGAAGGCGTGCTTCTCTGAGGAAGTGGGTTTCTTTTGGCAGTTGATTGAGTTGAACTTCGAGGCATTCTTTCAGATTGGCACTGGCGCAACCCACCGGGTCAAAGTGAAGAATCCGTCGTTGCATGACCTGCAATTCTTCAAACGCGAGTTCCTCTATCTGCTCCTGCAGTGACAGATAAATATCTTGCAGGGGGTGGGTCAGGTAGCCATCATTGTTAGTGGCTTCTATCACAGCCAGGCCCATTAGCCTGTCTCTATCTGTCATGGGAGTCAGGTTTAACTGCCATTCCAGATAGTCCTGAAGGGACTCAGCAGCGCGGGAGCGAGCAAAAGGGTCATGTTCTTCATCGACTGAGGCGGGCAGGCTGGAGTAGATATCATCCCATCCGGAGTCAACGGGCAGGTCATTGGGAATGCTATCGGCCCACTCAGGCTCTTCCGGTTCAGGAGGCTGCTCCGCTTTTTCACTGAAGTCAACAGGCTGCTCCCCTTCATCGAGGGATACAGATGGTTCTTCGACAGACTCTTCAGACTCCAACATCGGGTTGGATTCAAGAGCTTCCTGGATTTCCTGCTGAAGATCCAGAGTGGAAAGTTGTAGAAGCCTTATGGCCTGTTGCAGCTGAGGTGTCATGGTCAGCTGCTGGCCCATTTTTAGCTGTAAGGATGGCTTCATAGGGCAACGGTATACCTTTACTTCGGGGTCTGCACTGAGGGGGCGGATTTAATGCCATCAGCCCCTGACAGTTATTTCTCAGTGCGTGCTCATTATTTTGATTGGGCTACTCTCCATGTCTCGCGATTATAATCACATCTGAAGCTTCGGGAAAGTGGATTCATCACGACAGCCATGAAACACTGAGAACAAAAGTTTGAAAACAGACCAGGTCAACAGCTTTGCTCGCTACTTTGACGACACCCTCCCAGAGATGATCAGAGACTAAACTGATGTCCGAGATAGACGTCACGAACCCTTTGGTTAGCCAGGACGGCCTGACTATTACCTTCAGCAATAATAGTGCCTTCACTGACAATATAGGCCTTCTCGCAGATATCCAGCGTTTCCCGTACATTGTGATCGGTGATCAGGACTCCGATGTCCCGGGCTTTCAAGTGAGTGATTATCGCCTTGATATCGCCAACAGAAATGGGGTCGACACCGGCAAAGGGTTCATCAAGCAGAATAAATTTTGGGTCAGTGCAAAGGGCGCGGGCAATTTCTACCCTGCGTTTTTCGCCACCAGAAAGACTCATACCGGGATTGTCCCTGATATGATTGATATTGAACTCTTCCAGTAATGACTCCATTTTTGCCATGCGATCTTTTCTGGAGAGGTCGGAACGGGTTTCCAGTATGGAAAGCAGGTTGTCGGTGACCGTCAATTTCCTGAAAATAGACACTTCCTGTGGCAGGTAACCTACTCCGGCTCTGGCACGGCCGTGCATAGGTTCATGAGTTAAATTCTGGCCACTGAGGTCTACCTGCCCACCGTCTGCTTTTACGAGACCTACAATCATGTAAAAGCAGGTAGTTTTTCCGGCCCCGTTGGGGCCAAGAAGTCCGACAATCTGACCGCTGTCGACAGCCAGGGAAACGTCTTTGACGACCTGTCTGCCCTTGTAGCTTTTGCTGAGATGTTCTGCCTTAAGCGTTGCCATCCGGAGTCTGTCTTCCTGTTTAAAAGTTGGCTGTCGTTGTTCTGACAACCTTTCAGGTCTGTTGCCTGTCGAGTCATTAAGCAGTATGTGTAATGGGATTCTAGTACTACTGCTGTTTCTCGGGTTTGGGCTGGTAAATCATTTTGACCCGACCATCCGGGCTGCTTTTGTTCTCACTGCCCTTGGCATTCACAGTCTGTTTGGACAGGTCGTAATCAATACGTTCACCTGTGAAGGTATCACCCTTGCGGGTCAACTTTGCCTGTTTGATCAGTTGGATCTTATCGCCAGCCACCTGATAGTCGATAGTATGTCCCCAAGCTTGCAGGATGCCCTGATTATCAGGCTGTTGCTCTTCGTAGTAAGCCCTTTTCTTGTAGCCTTCTGCCACGATCTTCTTAACTTCTTGCCGGACAGAGTATACAGTCACCTTGTCTCCGGTAATCCGGGTAGTACCCTGGACCATCACAACATCCCCCATATAGATGGAGATGCCCTTTTTGTTATCGATATCTGCTGTGTTGGATTCGATCTCGATAGGCTTCTGCCGGTCTGATGGCAGTGCTTGTGCCATGACTGGAAGCATTACCATGGCTCCCAGCATCAGGTAATGTGCAATCCCTCTGCGACGGCTCTTTCTGTCTGACCGCAGATTTGGATCAAGGCGCTTGGCCTGCTCATGGCTTTGGCTCATGAAATCCTCTTACCCTAGACTTGAGTTTAACCAGACTCTCGATGTAGAAAGCCTCCATACCAATGGCACGTGTACGTCCAGTGTCGTTGGTGATCAGTACCGGTCGATCAGTCACTGCCAGTCCCTTATCAGAGTATATGGTCATAAAATCAGTGTCTATGCGCACCTGGCTGCTATTGTTAAGGTCCGTCTGGGTCATTACTACTTGATCCCAGAGCTCTATATCCTCGTTGCCGGGTAACAGTTTGCCATAAAGGGCATCGGCAACCATGGGTTTTTGGGGGTTGCTGAAGTTCTCCAGGTGGGGGGCCTGCAACAATGTTGTATCGTTATGCGGGTAATGGGTGATGCTGTCTGAAATCAATGTGTAATCCAGTTCACCCTCCTCGTTGTATTGGGTGATTTGGGTATCGATGAAATAGTAGTCAGCGTTTTCTCGAACCAGAGGCTGTTTTCCCTGAACCCCCACGTGGAGGTTGCTGTCATAAGCCCAATAGCCAATGCCGACCAATGTCAGCATCAGAAAAGCAACCAGCATTAAGTTCCGATTGAGCATCAAGTCATTGGCTCCGGGTCACAATCCAGTCAGAATCTGCATGATCAGATACCGACAAAAGAAGGCTGTTCAGGAAAATGGTGGCCCGTTTTTGCAGGCGACAGCATTCTCGCAGTAAATGAGTAGAGTCTATCATGATTTTTTTTGATCATCAGAGACTGTAGGTGAATGTTTTCAAAGGCTAGACATTGACTATCGTCCTTGTGAAATGAAGTTAAAAGGTTGTCTTTTACTATTGTCAAATAGTGCTCAAATTATAAAAATGTCGCTGTCCAGAGTCCGATAGATGCCTGACTGAAAGCCATTACAGCGACATTTGAGGTGTTTTTAACTCTATTTCAGGTAACTGGCCAGCATAGTATCCAGCTTGCCTTTGGCTGCGAGGATGAAGTCACAGAATTCTCTGGCTGCACCTGCGCCTCCATAATTAGAAGTGATGGCGGGTGAGTGTTCACGAACGTAGTAGTGTCCGTTTGGAACAGTACAACCAAAACCAACCTGTCGAATGGCCGGAAGATCGGGCAGATCATCACCGATGTAGGCCACCTCATCCAGGCTCAAACCCTGACCCTCATCCTGAAGTAACTCTTGTAGGGCGATGAATTTGTCTTCACGGCCCTGATAGAGAAAATCTACATCCAGGTCAGAAGCTCGTTTTTCAACAAACACGGACCGGCGGCCGGTGATAATGGCCGTTTTTACACCTGACTGCTTGAGCATTTTCAGGCCATGACCATCCAGAGTGTTGAATATTTTGAGTGATTCGCCATGCTCACCAAAAAGCAGTTTGCCGTCAGTGAGAACGCCGTCGACATCGAAAACGGCCAAACGAACACGGGCAGCAGCGGACTGCAGTGAAGAGCTGATCATACTACGCCTGCTTTCAGTAAATCGTGCATGTTGATGGCACCAATCAATTCATTGTCATCATCCACGCAGATCAGTGCGTTAATTTTCCGGTCATCCATAATCTTCAGGGCTTCAGCCGCAAGGATTTCAGGGTTGATAGTTTTGCAGTGGCCGGTCATCACTTCATCAATCAGTGTCGATTTGGGGTCAACGCCCTTGTCCAGAGCCCGGCGCAGGTCACCGTCAGTGAAAATGCCAATGACATGGCGTTGGTTATCAACAATGGCAGTCATCCCCAGTCCTTTGCGAGTCACTTCCAGCAGGGCATCACTCATTGGTGTGCCCAAAGGAACCTCTGGTACCCGTCTGCCAATATGCATGATGTCTTTTACTTTAAGAAGCAGCCGTTTACCAAGTGAGCCACCAGGATGAGAAAAAGCAAAATCTTCAGCGGTGAATCCACGGGCTTCTAGCAGAGCTATAGCCAACGCATCACCCATTACCAGAGCTGTGGTAGTGCTGGAGGTAGGTGCGAGGTCAAGAGGGCATGCTTCTTTTTCAACCCCGGTGTTGAGATGGGCTTCAGCATCTTTGGCCAGCGTCGAATCCGGGTTGCCGGTCATGCTGATCAGGGGGGTGCCGAGTCTTTTCAATAGCGGCAGGAGGGTAATGACCTCGCTGGTTTCGCCAGAATTGGAGAGAGCCAGAACCACGTCTTCATGGGTGACCATGCCCATATCTCCGTGGCTGGCTTCCCCCGGATGTACAAAATATGCAGGGGTACCGGTACTGGCCAGGGTTGCGGCAAGTTTACGGGCAATATGTCCCGACTTGCCCATGCCAACGACAATAATCCGACCACGGCATTCCAGCATAACGCGGCAGGCTTTAGCAAAGCTGCTGTCGATCCTGTCGATCAGGCTCTGAACGGCTTCCAGTTCCATGGTAATGGTGCGGCGACCAATTGAGATAAACGGCTCGTCAGTAGTCATATTGCATACAGATTAGTTGTGACTCGGTTATTCTATAGTGCCTTTTGCCACAGTAACAGTTCGGGATGGCTGCAGTAGAGCCTGTGCAGTAGGGCCAGTTCTTTCCAGATCCCGATACTGTAAGCATTAACAGACTCACGGAGCCGGGGTGGCGCAGACACTAGATGATAGAGCTGACCGGAGTCAGCCCAGCCTCAGAAAGTCAGTGCTGAATAAATAGCCAGACATTGTAGAGGGCGTATATTGAGAGCAGAAAAACGCCAGCCACTCTGCCTAAATGTCGAGGTTTCCTGCCAATCAGGCAAATCAGGGTCAACAGTATCGTCATGCCCAGCATGACGGGATAATCTCGCAGTATAACCGCTTTGTCCAGTGCTCCGGGAGCTACCAGTCCAGGCATGGAGAGAACTGCCAGGAGGTTAAATGTGTTAGAGCCGATCACATTGCCCAAGGCAATATCATGGTGGCCTTTTATGGCACTGGTAATGGAAGCAGCCAGTTCTGGCAGGCTGGTACCAATGGCGACAATCGTCAGCCCGATCACCAGATCGCTGATGCCCAAGGTCCTGGCGATCTCAGTGGCTCCCCATACCAGCAGCTGTGAGCTGCACAATAATAATAAAAGACCAGAACCCAGCATGAACCAGGCTTTTGCCGGAGAGAGTTCTGGAATTTCCTCATCTTCCACTACTGACTCATCCGGGTGTTGTTTCTGCCAGTGAATCAACAGGTAGAGGGTAATGACAAGGCCTGCCAGCAGGATCAAGCCATCTATTCTGCCCAGATAACCATTGGCAACGCAGAGGCCGGCAACAATGGTGATCACCAGTAGAAGAGGGATTTCCCTTTTTGTCAGAGCTTTCTTAACAGGCAGGGGAGCTATAAGGGCAGTAACACCCAGAACCAGACCTATGTTGGCGATGTTTGAACCCATGGCGTTGCCCACTGCCAGCCCCGGGAATCCTTGCAGGGCAGCCGTCAGAGAGACCAGGATTTCAGGTGCAGAGGTGCCTATAGAGACCACTGTCAAACCGATTAACATTCTTGACACGTTCAGATTGCTGGCTGTGGCAGCAGCACCTGCAACAAAACAGTCTGCACTCCAGGTCAGGATAATAAAGCCAACCAGAATGGCAGCAAGGGCAATGAGCATAGGAGGAATTCTCTTATCTAATTTGGGGCGACTGGCCGAAATGGTTTTTTTACATTGGAAGCGGCAAGATGATTTTATTTAGCCATTTTTTTGTTAAAAAACCATTATCTGGAAAGGAGGCAGTCATTCTCGGGATCGACGAGTTTGTTAGCATGGATCAACCAATCCAGGCTTAAGTGGAAATCGTTGAGTCTAAGTCTGTTGATAGTGAAAAGATAGTAAATAGCCAGTAAAGAAGCAGTTTGGATGTCGTGATACTAATAAGGATACGTACTGATAGTTCAAAAAGTAGCCGAGAGTCGTCATAATGAGAGGCGGGTAGTGGTAAGCTGTCAGGTAGTGTCGGTTACTGCTTGGTGCAGTCCATACATATACAAGGAATCGCCTTCCAATGTCAGAGGCAAGTGATAACTTTATAGAGATCCATGGTTTGACGTTCCATCGCGGCGATCGAACTATTTTCAAAAATGTTGATATCACCATCCCAAGGGGAAAGGTGGTCGGTATTATGGGGCCGTCCGGTACCGGTAAAACAACGTTATTGCGTTTAATTGGGCGTCAACTTCGCTCTGACTCCGGACAGATCTTTGTGGATGGCCAGAATCTTGATTTGCTCTCCCGTGAAGAGCTGTTTCGTACCCGCCGCAAAATGGGCATGCTTTTTCAGAGCGGTGCTCTCTTTACCGATTTGTCGGTGTTTGAAAATGTCGCCTTCCCTCTGCGCATTCATACCAGGCTGGCTGAGCCAATGATTCGGGATATTGTGTTTATGAAACTGGAGGCGGTGGGGCTGCGGGGGGCGTGGTCGTTGATGCCAGCAGAACTGTCAGGTGGGATGAACCGTCGCGTGGCACTGGCCAGAGCTATAGCACTGGATCCGGCCATGGTGATGTACGACGAGCCCTTTGTAGGGCAGGATCCCATAGCTATGGGCGTGCTGGTCAAACTGATCAGGATGTTGAACGAAGCACTGAATATCACCAGTATCGTGGTATCACACGACCTTCATGAAACGGCATCCATTTCGGACTATCTCTACCTGTTAGCCGACGGTGAATTGATTGGTCAGGGTGAGCCGGACAGTCTGATGAACTCCACTGATTCAAGGATTAAGCAGTTTATGAATGGGCTTTCCGATGGTCCGGTGCCATTCCATTACCCGGCACCAGATTATAAAGAAGTATTGTTGGGTGGGGGGACTGGATGAGTACAGGTATTCTTGACAGAGTGACACAGCTCGGTCGTTTTGGGCTGGATCAGATTCAATCCGTGGGTCGGGCAGGTATTTTTCTTGTGCTGGCTATTTTCTCCCGTGCCGGCTTCAGTAAACGCTTCTCCTTATTAGTTCAGCAGCTCTACAGCGTCGGCGTAATGTCGCTGATTATTGTTACTGTGTCAGGGCTGTTTATTGGCATGGTATTGGCGTTGCAGGGTTACAATATTCTGATTCGATACGGCTCGGAAGATGCGGTGGGGCAGATGGTGGCTCTCAGCCTCCTGAGAGAGTTGGGGCCGGTTGTTACAGCTCTGCTGTTCGCCGGACGAGCAGGCTCTGCCCTGACGGCTGAAATAGGTTTGATGAAAACTACGGAACAACTGTCCAGTATGGAAATGATCGGGGTTGATCCACTCAAGCGGGTCATTGCTCCGCGATTCTGGGCAGGGGTTATCTCCATGCCATTGCTGGCCGCCATTTTCAGTCTGGTCGGTATATTGGGAGCAGTGATGGTCGGCGTGGATTGGCTGGGTATTTATGAGGGCTCTTTCTGGGCCACTATGCAGGCTTCGGTCAGTCTGGTGGCGGATATAGGCAATGGGCTGATCAAAAGTCTTGTATTTGGTTTTGTCGTGACCTGGATAGCCGTATTCCAGGGGTATGATGCCATCCCCACTTCAGAGGGCGTCAGCCGGGCCACAACAAGGACGGTTGTTTACTCTTCACTAGCCATTCTGGGGCTGGATTTTATTTTGACCGCTGTCATGTTTGGAGAACTCTAAGATGCGGATGAGAACGGTAGAGATAAGTGTCGGCGGTTTTATGTTGGCCGGGATGCTGGCGCTGGTTGTACTGGCACTAAAAGTCAGTGGGCTTTCATTGGAAAGCGGCAGGCAAACCTACACCGTGACAGCCATGTTTGATAACACCGGAACCCTTAAGCCAAGAGCCAAAGTAGCCCTGGCCGGTGTCATCATTGGCAGAGTCACCAAGGTTGAACTCGACAAGCAGACCTATATGGCCAAGGTTGAGATGGAAATCGATTCTCATATAGATAACATACCCAGCGACAGCACCGCCTCCATCGTGACAGCAGGGCTTTTGGGTGAGAAATATATTGGTATCAGTATTGGCGGAGATACAAACTACATCAAACCCGGTGGTCGCTTCGAGGATACCCAGTCAGCTGTTATTCTGGAAGAGTTGATTGGCAAATTCCTTCTGGGTTCAGTCGATAAGGACTAGCAGCCTGTCGGACTTAAGCGTCCGTAGCGAGGATTGCAAGAAATTGAG
>NZ_JAHHPN010000384.1:0-2909 GCF_024606325.1 Endozoicomonas sp. ONNA1 | reverse complement strand
CCTCAATTTCTTGCAATCCTCGCTACGGACGCTTAAGTCCGACAGGCTGCTAGTCGTTGAAAAACTGCTGCTCAATCATTTCCACAGCAGGGCAAAAGATCTCTTCCTCCATTTCATTATCGCACTCTTCCCTCAGCGCCCCCATCATCGTCGACCTGACCACGTCCATTACCATTGTGCGCTTGTAGAGAGGCAGACTGCTTGCATAGCCCAGAGCAAACTGCTTGAACGGGTTCACTATGCAGTCATAGACTGGCCCGCAATCAACCCCCTCCCGGGTGCGAGCGGTCATAATCATTTCCGCCAAAGAGGCCGACCACGCCTCAAGATCTTCACCCACCTTGATGGGTCTACCAAAATCTTCAGCACTATCCGCCAGGTCGACCAGGTAAATCCGATCGGACTCTAGATCATAGATTTCATTTCTGCCATTTCGATCCGGCAGATGTAAACGGACCACCCTGCCCAACATTTCAGCACTGTTTTTAGCAGGCTGCTTTGGATCAAGATGGGACAGGGCCAATACCTGTCCATAACGGTAAAAAATCCTGCTTAGCAAAGTTTTCTGCCCGGTACTCAAGAGATAAGCAGAGTGAAGGTAGTGTCGATATAAGGTTCCTATGCTTTGACCCGTTACCAGAGGATAACTCACGATGTAATGCTGCCTACGATTAAGCATAAAGGTAGCAGCGCGATCGGGAAGCACTAGTTCTGCGTTCACCTTGGCCAACCAACGGTAACGGGGGAGGTTTTTTTTCAGCAGCCATTCGTATTCAAACCGTATCTGGTCACACTCAGAACAATCTTCTCGAACGATCTTTACAAACCAGCGCATACCATCGAACAAAGCAGTGTAAGCCTGATCAATCTGACCGCCTTCGGTAGTGATTTTTTTAAAGTCTTGACCCCTACCCTCAAACAGCCGGTCTATGGCCTCTTCATAGGTTTTCAGTTCAGAGAAGTCCGGCACTTTTGGTAATTCCGCAAATTCACCTCGGGCGAGATGACTTAGGATCAACATCAGGATCAAAAAGAAAGATCGACAAACAGTCACGTTCAAAAGCCTCTGGTAGCTTGATAACCGTTTTATCGACCCTTAACCCCACTATTTAATAAGTCAGTCCAGCCAGAGCAACAGAATAACACTGCTTATAATCAGAGCCATCCCACAGTACTCTCGAAGCGAATGCTTTTCCCTGAACAGACGGGTAGAGATGATCAGCGCAAAAAAGAATTCAACCTGCCCCAGCGTTTTGACCAGCGCCGGGTTTTGCAGACTTAAGGCTGTGAACCAACCAATGGACCCCAACAGACTCAAAAACCCGACGGCGCCGCTTAACTTCCATTGCTGAATGAGCTTTCCCAGAGTTTTAGGCTCCTTGATCCAGATAAAGCCACCCAGAATGACTGTTTGCATTGAAATTGTGGCGGTCAGTGTATAGGCCGAAGCCACAAGCGGATCAATACCCAACGCCAAACTCGCCTGCCTGACCCAGAGAGTGGTCAAAGCTAAACAGAACCCTGCGGCGAGACCAAAAGCGGCAGATACCGAAAACAGGGAACGCCATCCTTTCTCGGGTCCGAGTGGATTCAAAAAGATCAACCCGATCATCCCCAGCAGAACACTGACCCATCCCGCCCAGCTGAGCACCTGGGAATAAACAATGGCACCCAGCACAGCAACCAGAACCGTCTCAGACTTGGAATAAATAACCCCAATAGCAAAGTTTCTCAGCTGAAAGAGTTTGATGATGAAAGTGGTAGCAGCTATCTGGACCAATCCTGCTCCCAGGCTATAGAGCAGAAAAGTAGAAGATATTTCGGGCAGAAGAGTATCCCGCCAGTGCAGTTGCAGATAAAGATAAACCCAAACCAACGGAAGCGCGAAAGCATACCGGGCAAATGTGGTACCCCAGACACTGACACGCTCAGAAAGTGTTTTTTGCCCTGCTGAGCGAAATGCCTGAGCAACGGCAGCCATCAAAGTCAGCCATATCCAGGTAGACACTGCTTTTCTCCTCCCTGAAAAAGATAAAGCACCCAAGTATAGCCATTGGATTTAAAGAAATAAGTTTACGGGAAACCATTGAGAGGCATTCCAAAACCCTATTATTGATTAATGAGATTTCGGAACAGAAGATTCAGTAGCGCAGCTGGTCGAATTGAATCCTTGCTGCCAGCAATTCTGCCAGAGCTTCCAGACCTTTTTGGTCTTCTTCATCAAAACGGGAAGTGATCGGACTGTCGATATCCAGAACTGCTTTCACCTCACCCTCTTCACAAAAAGGGATCACAATCTCGCTCTGACTGGCTGAGTCACAGGCAATGTGGCCGGGAAATGCTTTTACATCATCCACCACTTGGGTGGTTTGCTCTCGGGCAGCGGAACCACAGACTCCCCGGCCAAAGGGGATGCGAACGCAAGCAGGATTCCCCATGAACGGTCCCAACACCAGCTGATTGTCCCTGGCGATGTAAAACCCAGCCCAGTTTACTTCAGCCATGGTCGTAAATAGCAGGCTGGCAACATTGGCGAGATTGGCCAGGGTATCGGTTTCACCCTCGGTCAATGCCTTTGCCCGGGCCATCAGAATGCGATAGAAGCTGGCTTTGTCCTCAGGCATCTCAACGACGTCAAACATATATGCACTCATCCAGAAACAGCCCGGTATAGCTGTTAGTCAATAGCATAAGGATCATAACTCCTGTCAATGCCCTGATGATATTCGGCTCACTCCTCAATGCTTCTTCCTTCAGCCTCAAACGTTTGTTTGACAAAGCTCAATGCTGCATCGATACCTGCTACCTACTGAAAAAGTTGCGATGGCGTTGAAGTTACACCTGCTCTCCCGTTGGACTAGCAGCCTGTCGGACTTAAGCGTCCGTAGCGAGGATTGCAAGAAATTGAG
>NZ_JAHHPN010000383.1:0-4930 GCF_024606325.1 Endozoicomonas sp. ONNA1 | reverse complement strand
CTGATCAGACCTTCACGCAGCAGAGCGATGATCCTGTTACCACTGGCAGAATGGGTAGCAAAATATTCCGAGAAGCTTTTCAGGTTCTCTGGTTCATGTTCAACGAAGCTGATGGCCGCTTTGCCTAAACCGCGAATTTCGTCGTCGTATTCTTGTGCCCCTGTTTCCATCTCATACATTGCCCAGAGCGTCAGAGTCTCGAGTTCTATGAGGGCATTCCGGGGTTGATCTGCTAAAGGCTCGAGCCGGGATTCCGGCAAAGTCGTTTTCAGGCTCTTGAATACCTCTACAATTCGACTGGCCTGTTTAAAAGTCAGTTTGTTTCCGACCATTGCCTGCAAGCGAATCGGTGCAAATCCATCGTCAAAATCGAAAGTCGCAAGCAATGGCGTTGCCTTACCACTTTCTCTCGCCGCATCTGTCAGGCCCAATGCGACTCCGAGGGCTTGTTGTTTGAGAGGGTGCTGCTGAATGAAGGCGGCCATCGCAGCCCGAACTTCTGCCTGCCTCGGTGTGTACTGGAAGGGACCGTCGTCATTTTTGACGGCTTCCCTGGCAGCCTTCAGGACATCCTTCATTCTCTCAATGTCTGCTTTCCTGACTTCAATTTCACTTTCCAGACGGGCACTTTTATGAATCAGTTGCCGGATCTTGTTGCTAATAACATTACTACTGCCCGGTTGTAACTGTTTGATTTCTTTGTTATGTGCGGTTTTAGCCTGCTCATCAATGTTACCGGGATCTTCAATCTCCTGTTTCTTGCGATCCGGATTCTCTCGTGCATTCTTCTCTTCATGCCGTGTATGGGTCACTTCCATACTTTTCCTGTCCTGCTCACGCAGGAATTCTGTGACCTGAGAGTGCTTTTCTCTGGTTAAAGTCAATTCAGACAATACTTCATTGTTTTCATTGTAAGCTTCCTGAACAACAGCATCTGTTTTGGCTCTCAGTTTCTGAACAATTTTATCTCGACTTTCTCTACTGTCCCCTTGCGGAGAATGTCTGATGTCCTCCACTCGTTCTGGCAGGAAATGTGTAATGTCCTTTACTCGCTCCTGAAGGGGTTGCTCGTCACCTGCAGCCAGATCGAACTTGATCTGAAGTTCTTTCATTGCTTGATTGAGAGCTCTGTCACCTTCATCCGAGATACTTTTCTGGACAGCACGGGTTCCGGCATATAAATATTGTTTGACAAGGATAGCATCCAGTTTTTGATTAGCCGTCTCCAGCTCACTTTCAGCGTCTTCTATTGCTCGCCATGCAGTCGCTACCTCACGATCAAGAACGTATCGGGGTTTGGGTCCGAGGCGAGCTATTTGTCTGTCAAGCTCATTTTCAATGGCTGCGATATGCTCATTGACGTCAGCAACACCTGCTTTGAAAACTTCTTCAGACAGCTTTTGGAGTTTTTTGTTTATTAGAATGTTTTGGTCTTCTATAGTGGCGTCATCTTTATAATTCTCAATGTTGATTTGATGAGCAATTTCATTATTTCTGACTCTTTTGACATCTTTATCGCCATAGACTTCGCCTACTTCTTCCATTAATGCCGAAATTTCGTTGCTAATAGCATACTTGTTGTCAGAAAGGTGAATATCGTCTTCTAATATTATCCCCAGATCATTGGCCAGTTTAGCAAGGAAAGTCCTGCCTCTTTCTTTAGCCGCATTGCTTACAGTGAAGCAGATATGCAGTTTGGCCTCTATCTCTTTAAACAGCTTTATCTGTTGTCTAATGGCTCGCTCATTCGCATCTTCGACATAAAACGTAAGATGCCTTTTAAGATTCTCGTATTTTGTTGCCCTCTGTTGGCTCGCATGTGTAATGTCTTCTTTCCAGAAAGTTTGTACTATCGCATCCAGCATGGAGTCTGATAAATCATTGTTTTCGAGTTTTGTACGAATCCTGTCAAGTCTTGTTGCTTTGTCATCACCTTCATTGACATTGATCCCGAGTATTTCCTCTACGGTTTTCAGTACCACCTGCGCATCTCCCTCTACCCGCTGCCTGCTTGCTGTGATATATGCCTGAATTTTTTTAGAAATGGTGTGACGACGGTAATACACATCGTTCTCACTATTGGCGTAATGCATCTTCAGGGAATTTTCCACAGCAGTCAGTTTCCCAACGACTTCGGGCTTGGCTTTGGGGTGACCTGGTGTTCCGATGTCTTTTAGTTCTTCTTCCAGCTCTTTAAGTTTAAAAAGCTTGAAATAGACTGTTGATTCCAGGGTGTCGCGGTCTTTCAGTCTGGTTTCAACATCACTCAGCTCAATACCAAGAACTGCTGCCAGAGCAACTTTTCTGATCCTTGTGTAAGAATCCTCCCTATTGCGTTGATTGTTCATTTCATAAAGTTTTTGACGCATAACTTCCTCTCTGAGATTCATTCCGGCAAGTGATGCAAGGATGCTTTCTTGTTGAACCTCAATATCTGCGTTGCTATCAAAATTCGGAATCTTCAAATGTGTAGCAATGGTTGCATAGCGGGCTTTGATTTCAGCTTCTTTTCCAGCATCTTTTCTGGTGCTCTGTTGTTGAAGATACAGTTGAAAGAAAAGGGCATCCCTTTGCTTAAGGTGCTGTAGAATGGCCTGGTGACGGGCTTCGAGGTCAGCTTCGTTGTTCGGTCTCAGAGCGAGCTGACCTTCAATAGTAGTCAGTCTGCGCAGGGTCTCCTCGTCGGCCTGTTTTGTCTTGTGTTGAATATGCTGTATTTGCTGTTGAATCGATTGAAAGCGGGCATCCAGATCGTTGTCATCGACCGGGGAAATACCGAGCTGGCCTTCAATGCCTGCCAGTTTTGCTTTTACAGCTTTATGATCAAACTGGCCTGTTGCGGCAATCGCCAGGTTGATTTCATGAATTTTTATACTGATCAGTTCGGCTTGTTTTACCAGTGGCAGAGTATCATCCCAGTCGTCCATACCAAGCTGTGTGGCCAATTCAAGGTTGCGAAGCTTTATAAGCTCATCGTCAATTTCCAGCTTGAGTGGTTGGACTCTCAGTTTTTCCTCATAACTGCCAATGGCTCGCTGTAGCCGTTTGCTTAGCCCGCTGAATCTGCCTTCTCTTTCCTGTAGCTCATCCAGCTCAATTTCCATCTCATGCAGCTGAGTGGTCATGTCACCAATGACTTTGTGAGCAAACTTTGCGCCTTCGTCAAAAGCAAAGCTCTGCATCAGTTCCGCGACCGACTCTACATCTTTGCGAACATTCTGAACAAAATATGGGTTAGTCAGGAGTTCTCTGAGCACGGGTTTGAAGCTGAAGTGTTTTTCCAGTTGAACCTGCATCCAGATTGGCGTAATAACAGATGAAGTGACCCGGATGTGTTTTGTGGTTGAGAATTCAAATTCGTCGGTTTCATCCTGAGCAGCAACGGCCAATGCCTGCCGAAGAGATTCATAGTATGTCAGCGTCGACAGTTTAAATACGTTAAGTTCAGCATCGTGCTGTACAGCCAATTTGGCAGAAAACTCCTCCAGCAGAGCCATCTGCCTGCTTCGAATGATGTATTGGTAGCTTTTGACCTTGTTTCTTTTAATCTTTGTAGTGTAGTCATTATCATTAGCGTCAAATTCTTCCCAGTGCCTTTGGAGGCTCTCCACAAAAGCGACATCGGTCGGATTGTGTTTCTGACCGTGGAAAACAATAATCTCTCCCGGAGCCTCAGTTACTTCCAGTTTCGGATAACCCTCAGGAACTGGATAAACCTGTGTGTTGTCCTCGACGTGTACAACATATCCGACGGGTTTCTGGTACGACAACAGATCATCCAGAGCTTCCTGTTGTAAATTTTCCCCCAGAATATGGACCTGGGTATAGGCAGAGGTGGCCGCTGCGAAAAGCACCTCATCATTGACAAAGAGCGACTGACCCAGACGCTGCAGTTCAGGAGGCTGATCGCTGGCAGCGATAAGACGCATGAAGGTGCGCCCGTTCACTTCAACTTCCTTTACCCTAATAGTGGCAAGGACGTCATAGTGATCAGTTGAACGAAGGCTTCCTCCTCTTTGATTCGCACCTTTGAGCACCCCGACTAGTTGTATGGGGCTGGCGACTCCCGTTAAAGGTTCTAATTGCAGGTCGTCACCTAATTGAGCACGAACTGCTGCCACTGAATCAGGGTCGGTCATCCCGCTTCTGACTTCAATGAGCAGTTTTTTGTCTTTCAGGCAATGCGTGAACCTGAATACCTCCTCAGCACCGACCTTCAGGACTTTGGTGTATTTCTCAGCAATGTCATGCTCGTCTGTTTCAAACAGGTTAACAGTGGAAACACCACCCTCAATACCAGAAAGAACGTCTGTGAAGCCTGCGGAAGGAACATCATTACCCACTCTGGCTTGAGTCTGAACAGGGTAGGTGGTGGTAGATTTGGGTATTGGCTGACGGGCATCACCGAAAGTTGACTTAAGCAGAACCTCATTCTGGGTAATAATCGCTTGTCCACTGCCCGAAAAATCAACAGAATGTGTCTGTAGCCTTCGCGCGGCCAGTGCCTGTGTAGTAATAATGGAAGAGCTAATGGCAATGGTCACTGCAATGCTTAATGCATTGGGGCGAGTATATGTCATTTTACTACCTCAGAGCCGGGTACTTCTATTACCGCGAAAAGCGATGGCCACATCGGGTGAGGAAGAGGGTTTCCAATCGCTCGCGGCTGTCAGCGGGTCATGGCTGCAGGTAGAAATCTTGATTGTGGGGTATTTCTTTTAATGACCATGAACATTCTGATCATCGCCCTGTTGCCAATCATAGAAGGCACCCGGAGTGTAGGAGTACGGAGTGCTTTCTGCATGGGAGAATGACCATTTAGGCACATTGTCCTTGAAATATTTCTCCCAGCCATTCTCAAACATCTTCATGGTTCGATCACGTCGTTCACGAAACTGAAGATAATTCTCGTTTCGTGTCCAGCCATACA
>NZ_JAHHPN010000382.1:0-2461 GCF_024606325.1 Endozoicomonas sp. ONNA1 | reverse complement strand
GGAAAAGATGCAGTACGAACATGACCCGTCGCTGCTGAGCCCGACAACACAACAGTCAATGGAGCAAGAGGTGCAGCGGCTGAAGAGCAACGGTATTCAGATGAATCTGGGCACCTTGACGCAAGAAACGCTGACTTCGGAGAAAGCCCGACAAGTGCTGAAACAGCGCGGGATTAACGTGGTCAGCAGGAAGCGATCCTACGTTACCAACGATGGCCTCCCTGGAGAATGGGAAATGCTGGTACCAAAGAAGATAGCGAAGCCAGATGCTCAGAATGCGCCAGCAGGGGAGGGCCAATAAAATCCTTTGACCTTGCTTTGCAAATCCAGCAAAAGACAGTGGGATCATACTGGAACTTTTTACCAGCAAGTTACTCTAATGACGGCAGAATCCACTCTTTGAGAGAAATGGATAAATCATAAGTGTTAATGGAGTATTGCCATGAATGTTGCACACGGAACGGGAACCTCTGTCGGCCCTTGCCCTCACTCTCAACCAAAGTTTGATCAACCAAAGCCTGACACCCGGTCGGTAAAAGCCTCTGGCCAATGGACCACCAGCCAACCGACCCGCAAGCTGCTACCCTGTCATCCCAGGGAGTCTGAGCGACAAGCGCTACTGCGGGCTGCTGAGAGCGGACGTCTGGCGTTTAGGCGAATTAAATTGCCTGAAGAAAAAGATTACTTTTCGGGTAAGGGAGCACCAAGACCTTTCACCCTCGCCCTGCCGGGGGAGATGATGCCCACCGAGCCTTTGTTAAAAGGGCTTGGTAAATGGATGGTAGGCATTGTCAATCCCCAATGCCTGTACGTCTACAAACGTGATGCATGGACCAGGATGCTGCAAGAGCCTGACGTAACTCCGGATAAACTGAGAGTAAAATTACTGTCTGATCTGCAATCACTGCACGATAAAGGTCGTGAGCATGCCGATCAGGTCATCTGGAAAGTTTATCCTGATCATTTCACCTCGGGACATCTGCAAGTCGATGGAACCTTTAGTTCACCAAAATTGAAACGCCACAATGGAAACCGCTTAGTTTGTTTTGATTACCCGGAACTGCTGCTCAACCGTTATAGCAAAGAAGACATCACATGCTTATGTATTTACAACGATGCACAGAGAAATATTGCCGATATCTTGCAGGACAAGCGTCAGTGTGAAAAGGAATTGCAGCTCAAACCATTGCCTCTGGTCGTTTATTGCCACCGCACGGGTTCTGTGCAGGTCTATTTTGATGATGAGCTGGACAGTAAACGCCTGGCCAGAAATGAGCGTTCTCTGGATGATTATGCGTTTTCACAGGGCATAGCCCCGGACCATTTCAGAGCCCTGCTAAATCTGCTGCCAATGTCTTTGCGGGCAGAGGCACTGGGCTCAAAATTAAACGTCTCACCGAATGTTATGAGCACATTGCAACAGGCCATCGAGCTGGTGAGTGATCCCTGTTGTTACAGTTACGAGAAACTTTTGAAATTAAAACAAAGTGGCTTGCCCATTCACCAGCGTTTTTTTCACAAAGGAAACGTTCAATCATTGCTTGAAATGTTGATGACTTCCGAAATGATCAGAATCGATCAGCCAGAGCACGATCAAACTCGACATCAGGAGAAAGAAGCTTGTCGCTTACTTCAGCTGCTTCTGCAGAGCGGGGCAAGTCTGGGAGGGGGGATTCATATAATCGACGCCATGGATGATTACATGGTTCGGGCAATACCAGCAGGCATAATCAATCATATTGTAGCTGCCTTCGCACCACTTGAGTGCCTGACCCTGAAACATCTCGCGAAAATACCTTTTACCGGTTGCCCGGGAAGCGTTGTAGAATTTCACCGAATTTGTCAGGGTCACAGTCCAGAACAACTAGAGCAATGTATAAAAGAGGTACTATTTAGTGTGCGCTTTTATCATCCTTCCCTCGACATGATCAAGTCCCGCTTACTGGCCATCTTTCGTTACAGTTCTAACCTGGACAGTGAGTTTCTGCATAGGTCTGAAGATAGTCTGGACTGGTTTTACCCCAGAGGTAAGAAGGTTATTGAGGATTTTTCTGCGGTTGATTATATCCAATGGGTTGAAAAACTCTGGCAGCAACGGGAAACGCATCCCCTCTACCAGAATTGGCCAGAACTTGTCCAGCAAGCTCAACGTGAAATCAAGGACCTGAGACAATCTCTGGGTCTGGGCAATTCTCACGACCAGGCAACACCATCGGCAGCCGAAACACCAGAGGCATTACAGTTTGTGGAGGATGCCTTCAGCAAACCGCCGGTCTTGCCTGAAAATGTCGGCGATAATGAAAAAACCATCCTGAAAGTACTGCAGCATTATTACCGCCGTCCGGGACCGGAGCGGGTGATCCAGAGCCTTGGCAGACCAAACATGCCAACAATCTGGAAACCACTGCACAGCTGCAGTCATGTCCTGCGGGCCAGAAATAATGGGCTCTGGTATATGGAA
>NZ_JAHHPN010000381.1:0-2725 GCF_024606325.1 Endozoicomonas sp. ONNA1 | reverse complement strand
CTTCAAGACTGGCGCAAAAAAAACTACACCCAAGTCTACGGTCTGACTGGCAATGGCTCAAAGATCTCTGAAAACTTTGAATGGACCACTGAGCCTCTGCAGAGAATGAACCGGTTTATTGATGACAATGTCCGGCGCAAAATGGCTCAAGAGGCCGGAATGGTTGTCTGTTCAGACCCCAGCCACAAAGCCTGCAAGGCTGATCAGAAAAAAGGGATCACCCGCGGTATTCATAACAGCGGGTATGATCTGGGGCAAGTGGTGATTCCGGCCAGCATGACGCTGTTGGAAAAAATGCAGTACGAACATGACCCATCGCTGCTCAGCCTGGCAACACAACAGGCATTGGCGAAAGAGGTGCAGCGGCTGAATAGCGAAGGTATTCGGATGAATCCGGGCACCTTGCGGCAAACAACGCTGGCTTCGGAAGCAGCTCAAAAAGTGCTGAAACAACGGGGAATTGACGTGTTCAGCAGGAAGCGACACTACTTTTCCGACAATGGCTTCCCGGGAGAGCGGGTAATGCGGGTGCCGAAGAAAATAGCGAAGCCTGATGCCCGGGAGGATGCTCCGGCGGGGTGGGCATGTAGAATCCTTTGATCTTGTTATGAAAATGCAGCTACGGACAGTGGGAACGTAATGGAACTTCATGACCAGTTAATGACTCTAAGTTCATTAGGACTCATCCGCAAAGCAGTGGGTAAATAATTAGTTTTAAAGAGGTATTGCCATGAATGTTACCCAAGGAGCGGGAACCTATGCGAGCTCTTGCACTCCTCCACCAAAGTTTGAAAACCAGCCGGTTATAGCCTCTGGTCCGTGGACAGTCTACAAATCGACCCGCAAGCTGCTCCCCCTTCATCCCAGGGAGTCTGAGCGACAGGCGCTACTGCTGGCCGCTGAGAGTGGGCGCCTGGCGTTACGGCGAATTAAATTGGCTAAAGAAAAAGATTACTTTTCGGGTAATGGGGCACCAAGACCCTTCAGTCTCGCCCTGCCGGGGGGGATGATGCCCAACCAGCGTATGCCAGAATCTTATGGCAAATGGATGGTAGGCATTATTGATCCACAATGCCTCTACGTTTATAAACGTAATGCTGGGACAAGATTTCTGGTGTTGGAGTCTGACTTAACTCCGGAAACACTGCCAATAAAACTACTGCCTCATCTGCAATCATTGCTCGGTAAACGTCTTGAGCGTGACGATCAGATCATCTGGAGAGTTTATCCCACCCTTTTCACCTCAGGACATCTGCAAGCGGATGGAACGTTCAGTTTACCAAAATTGAAATCCGGCGATGGTACCCGCACAGCTGATTATCCGGAACTGTTGCTCAGCAAATATGGCAGAGAAGACATCAAATGCTTTTGCGTTTACGACGATGCACAGATAAATATTTCCGACATCCTGCGGGACAAGCGCCAGTGTGAAAAGGTATTAAACCTTAAACCCTTGCCTCTGGTTGTTTATTGCCACCGCACAGGCTCTGTTCAGGTCTGTTTTGATGATGAGCTGGACAGTCATCGCCTGGCCGGGAATGAGCATTCTCTGGAAGGTTGTGCGTTTACACAGGGCATAGCCCCGGACCATTTCAGAGCCCTGTTAAATCTGCTGCCAATGTCTTTGCGGGCAGACACACTGAGTCAGGAATTAAACGTCTCACCGGAAGTTATGCGCAAATTACAACAGGCCATCGAGTTGGTAAGTGACCCCTATTGTTACAATTACGAGAAGCTTCTGGAATTAAAACAAAGTGGCTTGCCCATTCACCAGCGTTTTTTCTATGGAGGAGAGGTTGATTCTTTGCTTGGCCTGTTAGTGTTTTCCGAAATGTACAGAAACATGGAGCCAGAGCATGAGCAAACTCAGAAACAGGCGCAAGAAGCTTGTCGCTTACTTCATCTGCTTTTGCAAAGCGGGACAAAGCTGGAGAGAGCTATTCTCTTAATTGAGAGGATGAACGGCACCTCGGAACAGGTAATGCCAGCGGGTGCAATGAACTATATGGTGGCAGCCTTTGCTCCCTTTGATTTTATGACTCTGGAACATCTCCAGAAAATACCTTTAATCGGTTGCCCGGGAAACGTCGTTGAATTTAACCGAATCTGTCAGCGGCTCAATGAAGAGCAAATACAGCAACATTTGAGAAGAGTATTAGATGTGAGTTTTGAACCTCCCCCCCTCGCCACAGTCAAATCCCACTTGCTGGCCCTGTTTCATTTCAATGCTTGCCTGGACGAAAAGACTCTGGATTGGCTTAAATTATTCTTGGGCAAATATTGCATTCGCGGTGTGCAAATTATTGATGATTTAACCATGGATGATTATATCGAATGGGTTGAAAAACTGTGGATTAATCGGAAAACAGATCCTTTCTACCAGAATTGGCCAAAGCATGTCGAACAGTCTCATCGGGAAATTGAGGACCTGAAAAAATCTCTCGGTCTCAACGATTCCGGTGCCTCGGCCACACCATTGGTAACCGGGGTACCAGCGGCATTACAGTTTGTAGTGGACGCGTTCAAGAGGTCGCCGATCCTGCCTGACAATGCTGGCGATAATGAAAAAACCATCCTGACGGTATTGCAGCATTATTACCGCCGTCCGGGGCCGGAAAGAGTGATCCAGAGCCTTGGCAGAGAAACCATGCCAACCGTATGGAAACCGCAGCACAGCTGCAGTCATGTCCTGCGGGCCAGAAATAATGGGCTCTGGTATATGGAA
>NZ_JAHHPN010000380.1:0-2565 GCF_024606325.1 Endozoicomonas sp. ONNA1 | reverse complement strand
ACAGCGGAGTGACGCCATCCGAAGTCCGGGCGGCGTTGATGTCTGCCCCGTTGTTGATCAGGGCTTTCACGCAGCCGGTATTGCCCTTCCCGGCAGCGATGAACAGCGGGGTGGCGCCATCCCCAGTTGGAGCGTTGAGGTTCGCCTTGGCTTCGATCAGCGCTTTCACGCAGTGGGTATGGCCTCTCGCAGCAGCGATGAAAAGCGGGGTTTTGCCATGCTTGGTCTGGGCGTTGAGATCCACCTTGGCATTGATCAGGGCTTGCACGCATTCGGTATGGCCTCTCGCAGCAGCGATGAACAGCGGGGTGGCGCCATGCCTGGTTCGGACGTTGAGGTCCGCTCTGGCTTCGATCAGGGCTTTTACGCATTCAATATTGCCCATCTCGGCTGCGATGGTCAGTGGGGTGGCGCCATCTGGACAGGCGGCGTTGACATTCGCCCCGGCTTCGATCAAGGCTTGCAGGCAGTCGATGTTATTTTTTTGGGCAGCCATGAATAGTGAAGTGGCACCAATCTTGCAAACGGCGTTGAGACTCGCCCCGGCGCTGATCAGGCATTCGACGACCGTCTTATGCCCCCCCATGGAAGCCATCATCAAGGGAGTGAAATGATCATGTGTAATGTTATGGACATTGACATTGACCCCTTCTTCCAGGGACATGTTTACCTGATCCAAATTCCTTTCAAAACAGGCACGATAAAACGTCTGATCGGGAAAAAATGTATCCGGGTGAGATTCGCCGGAGTTCAGATTCACCACAGGCATCGGGTTTTGTCGGCACATCGCACACCGACGAGCGCCGATGGGGTGATCAACAAAATACGTCAAAATACAGTCCAGATCGAAATGCTTGCCACAACATTGGGTTTTGACGACCACAGGCGCTACAGTACGGCCATGGAACCCGACCAGGCAAATAGGGCAGAAAGGGTCCAGCTGCGGTACTTGAATATCTCCGGAAACAAGGGGACGAGCAATGCCATCCATGAGTAGAACATCTGTGTTAGTGAGTGAGCGATGAGGATTGGACACAAGAAAAACAGGATAGTTCAGCTCTATGGCTATAAAAGTTTTCAGTGGCTGAATCATCACAGAAATCCCCCGCAACACCGGCATCGGATCATACCGAACTATTGCGCTCTGGCCTCCGGCGGTATTTCATCGTGCTGACTGGATAACATCATACCTTTATCTTCTTCCCCTCCTTGCCCCGGCGAAGGTCAGGAGTCTCTCGCAGTCGGTATTGCCCTTCCTGGTTGCGATGGACAATGGCGTGGCGCCATCGGAAGTCCGGGAGGCATTAAGATCGGCCCCGGCGTTAATCAGGACTTTCATGCAGTCGGTATTGCCTTTTGCAGCGGCGACGAACAGTGGGGTGGTGCCATTTGACAGGGCGGCGTTGGGATTCGCTTTGGCTTCGATCAGGATTTTCACGCAGTCGCTGTGGCCTATCGCAGCAGCAATGCACAGCGGGGTAGCGCCATTCGACAAGGTGGCGTTGGGATTCGCCCCGGCTTCGATCAGGGCTTTCACACAGTTGATATTGCCCTTTCGGGCTGCAATGAACAGTGGTGTGGCACCATCCGACCGGGCGGCGTTGAGATCTGCCCCGGCTTTGATCAGGGCTCTCACGCAGTCGGTACTACCTTTTCGGGCCGCAATAAACAGAGGGGTGGTGCCATCCGACAAGGTAGCGTTGACATCCGCCCCGGTGTTGATCAGGATGTTCACGCAGTCGGTGTTATTTTCTTTTGCAGCCATGGACAGCGCGGTGGCGCCATCTTTGGTCCGGGCGTTGGGATCGGCCCCGGCTTCGACCAAGGCTTTCACGCAGTCCGTATTGCCTCTCGTTGCAGCGATGCTCAGCGGGGTGATGCCATTCGACAAGGCGGCGTTGAGATTCGCCCCGGCTTCGATCAGGGCTTTCACGCAGTCCGTATTGCCCACTGCGGCTGCGATGAGCAGCGCAGTGGCGCCATCCGACAAGGTGGCGTTGACATCCGCCCCGGCGTTGATCAGGATTTTCAGGCAGTTGGTGTTATTTTCCTGAGCGGCGATGAACAGCGGAGTGGCGCCATTCGGACAGGCGGCGTTGGTGTCCGCCCTGGCTTCGATCAGGAGTTTGACGCAGTCAGTGTTATTTTCTTGGGTAGCGATGAACAGCGGGGTAGTGGCATCCGGCAAGGCAGCGTTGACATCCGCCCCAGCGTTGATCAGGATTTTCACGCAGTCGATGTTATTTTCCTGGGCTGCGAAGAACAGCGGAGTGGCGCCATCTTCGTTCCGGGCGTTGAGATTCGCCCCGGCGTTGATCAGGTACTTGACGACGTCCTCGTGCCCCTGACTGGATGCCAACACCAAGGCTGTGAAATTATTATTCATAACGGTATTGACATTGACTCCTTCAGCCAGTGACTTCTTCACCTGATCTAAATCCCCGTCAACACAGGCATTGTAAAACGCCCGATCGGGAAAAAATGTATCCGGGTGAGATTCACCGGTGTGTTCATTCACCATAGGCATCGGGTCTTGCCGACACATTGCACATCGGCGAGAGCCGA
>NZ_JAHHPN010000379.1:0-1679 GCF_024606325.1 Endozoicomonas sp. ONNA1 | reverse complement strand
ATATCCCTGAATAAGGGTTGGAGCATAGTGGAGTGTCTTTGGTGTCGACAATAAAAAGTTTTGTCAACGGTTCGGCCTGACAGACGACAGACAACGTCAGTAACAGCAACCGCAGTGCCGAAAAGAGTGAGTATTTAATAATCCTATCCCTGCATTCTGGCTTGTACAGAGCAAGGATAGATCAAGAAAACCTCGTGAAAGAGCGGTTGTCAGACTAAGGCCTGAGGTCATCGTCTTGATCATTAACAGGAGGCTTGCGTTTTCGATGCATTCTTTTGTGATTCGACAGGACTTTTGCATTCTTGCAGACCTTTCCGCATGACTGTTGCTGGCCTTCCTCCCCGACCACGGCCACGTCACAGGTTTTTTGTCCGGTGTGGTATCCAGTTTTGTGATTCGACAGGACTTTTGCATTCTTGCAGACTTTTCCGCATGGCCGTTGCTGGCCTTCCTCCCCGATCACTGTTACGTCACAGGTTTGTTGCCCCGTGTGGTATGAACTTTTGTGAGCCAACAGGCTGTTAGCATTCTTGAAGACCCTACCGCATGGCCGCCAACCACCCTCGCCGATCACGGTCACGTCGCAGGTTTGTTGCGCGGTGTGGTATCCGACTTTGTGATTCGACAGGGCTTTGGCATTCCTGCAGACCTTTCCGCACGGTTTCTGCTGGCCAGCCTTCCCCTCCACGATTAAATCACAGGTTTGTTGTCCGGTGTGGTCTCTTCTTTTGTGATCCTTAA
Organism: Endozoicomonas sp. ONNA1; assembly: GCF_024606325.1. Taxonomy (NCBI): domain Bacteria; kingdom Pseudomonadati; phylum Pseudomonadota; class Gammaproteobacteria; order Oceanospirillales; family Endozoicomonadaceae; genus Endozoicomonas; species Endozoicomonas sp. ONNA1. Next base: position 938 of record NZ_JAHHPN010000379.1, on the reverse strand, counting down.
AGGCTTGAGCATTCTTCCAGATCTTTCCGCACGGCTTTGGCTGGCCATCTTCCCCGATCACGGTCACGTCACAGGTTTTTTGTCCGGTGTGGTATCCGACTTTGTGACTCGACAGGGCGTTAGCATTGTTGCAGAGCTTTCCGCATGGCTGCGGCTCGCCGTCCTCACCGATCACGGTCACATCACAGGTTTTTTGTTCGGTATGGTATCCCCTCTTATGAGCTGACAGGGCGTGAGCATTCTTGCTGACCTTCCCGCAAGGCCTCGGCTGGCCATCCTCCCCGATCACAGTCACGTCACAGCTTTGTTGTTCAGTGTGGTATCCACTTTTGTGGTTCGACAGGGCATGTGTATCCTTGCAGACCTTCCCGCATGGCCGCGGCTGGCCATCCTTCCAGATCAAGGGCACGTCACAGGTTTGTTGCCTGGCGTGACAATTGCTTTTGTGACACGACAGTGGTTTTGCATTCTTGAAGGTCTTCCCGCATTGCAGCAGCTGACCATTCTCCCCGAATATTATCAAGCTGCAAATGGCCTGATCGGCAGGGTAGGTTGTATCGGATGAATCGGAAGACTGCCGGAATTGACAAACGCCATGACAGGGATGGACGAAACAATTTAAACCTAGCGTATGTGAGTGTCGTCCAGGGACTCCATTATCCCTGCCAGAATCAGAATACAGAAGGCTAGTGAAAAAGCCTGTAGGTTTAGGGAGTGCTTCCTGCCCGGATGATTCTGATGGCGGGTTGGGTTGTTGCTTGTTTCCAGAGCCGGGCATCATAGTGGTGATCACGAACAGTTGATCCTGACTCGACCCCCGGAGCTCCACAAAGTTAAACGACGCTGAATCGGGGTTCCAATAGCTTTTTAAAAGCGAACCGAAAACGGCAACCACTTTTACAGATATCCCTGAATAAGGGTTGGAGCATAGTGGAGTG
>NZ_JAHHPN010000378.1:0-4669 GCF_024606325.1 Endozoicomonas sp. ONNA1 | reverse complement strand
TCTTCCATGATCCACCGGTCTTCTGGCCATAGATTTTCACCTTTGCACCCAAATCACAGGTCACTGCGTAGCGGCTATCGGGGCTGAATTTGGCTCCGTTGACAAATCCATGTTCGGACTTTTTGGTTTTTTTCTCTAACTTGAATTTTTCGCATTGAGACATCAGCTTACTGTTGGTGAAAAGGAGCAGAGCTGGAAAGTAAGTACGGTTTTGTTGTTCTATGAGTGACTCGACAGTGTCCCTATTCGCAAACGGCTTCAACCAATCACGAAGTTGTTGACTGTCTTTTGTCATAACGATGGTTTTTAGTTGATATTGGCGTGGTGAAGGAAACCGCCGAAACCATGCTATTTCCAGAGCTTTATTGTTTTTGACAAGATCGCGAAGGTATACACATACCTTTGCTATACGGGTAATGTCTCGAAATTCTAAATAGCAAATAATTTTGGCATGTACCTCTTCAGGCAAATGGAAGAATGTAGGTTCAATGTTGTCCTGTACCCTAACATCCCTGCCCAGACTGACAGCTGTTTGCGCTCTCTCCAATCGAGGTTGCTCGGGTATTAGCGAGAGTGAAACGCCAATAATGCTGGAATTGCTGTTCGTAAGGTGCATGTCTGTTTCTCCAAAGCTCCAAAGTCAGTATTTATCCTCGTTTTGAAGGGATATTTAAAAATGATTGAAAGGTTAGAACTGGCTTTAGGATGAAAGTTCATAACACTAAGGTCAGTGAAACTAACCAGGAACAGCGCCCTGATCCGGGAAAATGCTTTGCATGGTCATTTCTGCAAAAAGTGCTTCTAATGGTCCCCTGCCGTTAACGGGTTTTTCGCTCATCCGATTATCCATCTTTGCCAAATAGTTCAGTGATTCTCGCGGTGTAATCATAACTGACGGTCAACACATATCGGCTATCGCCGCTGAAGGTGGCTGAGCTGAGTTTATCCTTGTGTGAAATGATGGCTTTTTCCAGCCATGATCCATTGCCCGCCTGACCATAAATTTTCGCCGTATTGTCGCCACTGGCGGTCACCACATGGCAGCCATCGGGACTGAAGGTGGCTCTTCGGACGAGGTCTTTGTGGTAAATAGTGCCTCTTACTTCCCATGATCCATCGGCCTGCAGGCCATGGATTTTTGCCGTGTGATCGTCACTGGTGGTCACCAGATGGCTGCCATCGACACTGAAGCTGGCTGAGTTGATCCAATCCTTGTGGGTAATGTTGGCTTTTTCTTCCCATGATCCATCAGTCTGCAGGCCATGGATTTTTGCCGTGCGATCGCTACTGGTGGTCACCACAAGACTGCCACCGGGGCTGAAGCTGGCTGTGTTAACCGCCTCTTTGTGTTGAATGGTGACTTTTTCTTCCCATGACCCATCGTCCTGCAGGCTATAGATTTTTGCCGTGTGATCCCCACTGGCGGTCACCACATGGTCGCCATCGGCGCTGAAGGTGGCTGAATAGACTGTATCCTCATGGGAAATGGTGGTTGTGACTGCCCATGATCCATCGTCCTCCTGACCATAGATTGTCGCAGCTTTATCTTCACTGACGATCACCAAATGACGGCCATCGACACTGAAGCTGGCGGAGATGACCGGAGTATTATGGTTAATAGTGTATTCAGCTTCCCATGATCCATCGGTCTCCTGGCCATAGATTTTCACCGTCTTATCCTCACTGGCAGTCACCACATGGCTGCCATTAGCACTGAAGGTGGCTGAGCGGATTCGATCCTTATGGGAAATGATGGCTTTTACCTTCCATGCTCCATCATCCTCCAGACGACAGATTTTCGCCTCGCCATCGTGACTGGCTGTCACCACATGACGGCCATCATTACTAAAGGTCGCTGATATGATCCAGTCAGTATGGAGAATGGGGGCTTTTTCTGACCATGATCCATCGGTCTTCTGACTAGCGATTTTTGCTGTTTTATCCAAGCTTGCGGTCACCACATGGCAGCTATCAGCGCTGAAGCTGGCTGTGATGATATAGCGTGAATGGGTAATTTGGGCTTTTGTCACTGGCTTGAATATTTCACATTGAGACATCAGTTTACTGTTGGTGAAAAGTAACAAAGCAGGAAAATGAATATTCTTTCGTTGTTTTATGAGAGACTCGACAGTGCCCGTATCCGCAAACGAGCTCAACCAATCACGGAGTTGTTGGTCATCTTTTGCCGAAAAGAAGGTCTTCATTTGATATTGGTTTGATAAAGAAAACCGACGATACCAGGCTCTTTCCTGAGCTCTCTCTTTTTTAACAAGAGTGTGAAGGTATTTGCATACCTTTGCTAAACGGGCAACCCCTCGAACATCCAAATATCGAATAATTTTGGACTGAATCTCTTCAGGCAAATGGAAAAATGTGGGTTGTATTTTGTCCTGTACAGCCACTTTCCTGCCCAGACTGAAACCCGTTGGCAGAACTTCCAATCGAGTTCGTTTAGGTGGTGGCGAGAGTGAGCCGTCAATGCCGGAAATGCTGTCCATAGTTGTCATACCTTATTTCTGAAGGGCTCAAAGTCATTATTTATCCCGGGTTAGAGACGACATTTAAAATTGATTGAAAGATTAGAACTGGTTTTAGAATGAAAGTTCATAAAATTGAGGTCAGTGGAATCAGGCAATAACAGCGCCCTGATCCGGGAAAGTTTTACGCTCATCCGATCATCTATCTTTCCTTCCTTTCCTACTGAGTTCAGTGATTCTTGCTTTGTTATCTCTACTGACGGTTAACACATTTCGGCCATCGGTGCTGAAGGTGGCTGAGGTGACCGCTCTCTCGTGGGAAATGGTGGCTTTTCGTCGCCATGAACCATTGGCTCTCAGAGCATAAATTATCGCGGTTTTGTCGCAACTGGCCGTCACCAAAAGGCAACCATCGGCACTAAAGGTGGCTGAATTGACCCAGCCTTTGTGGACGATGGTGACTTTTTTTACCCATGATCCATCGTCCTCCCGACCATAAATTTTCGCCGTGTTATCTTTACTGGCAGTGACTAAATGGCGGCCATCGGTGCTGAATGTGGCTGAGTTGATGAAAACATCATGGGAAATCGTGGCTATTGCTTGCCATGATTCATCGTCCTGAAGGCTACATATTTTCGCAGTATCATCAAAACTGATGGTGACCAGATGGCGGCTATCGGCGCTGAAGGTGACTGATATGACAGGACTCTTATGGGTAATGGTGGTTTTTACTTCCCATGACCCATTGTCCTTCTGGCTATAGATGTTCAGCGTGTCATTTTCACCGTTGACCGTTATATGACGGCTGTCGGGACTGAAGCAGGCCGAAATAAGCGAACCGATCGGATTGCTAAGGTTAATGGCGGCTTTTACTTCCAATGAGCCATTGTCCCCCCAGCTAAAGATTTTCAGAGTTTCATTTTCAGCGGGGAGTAACACATGACGACCACTGGGGCTGATTGTGGCCAACGGGGCCGCCACCTCAAGGGTATTGGCGGCTTTTACCTCCCATGATCCATCGTCCATCAGACCGTAGATTTTCAAAGTTTTATCCGTACCGGCCACCACTGCATGACGACCATCGGCGCTGAAGCTGGACGACAGGGTCGTAGCATTATGGTTAATAGTGTATTTTGCCTGCCATGATCCATCGTTCTCCTGACCATAGATTTTCATCGCGCCATTGAAAATGACGTTCACATAGCGGTCATCAGCACTGAAGGTGGCTGACCCGATCCTGCCCTCATGGGTAATGGTGGCTTTTAATGCCCATGAACCATCGTCCAGCTGACCATAGATTTTCGCAGCCCTACTGTCTTTACCGACGATCAGCATATGACGGCTGTCGGCGCTGAGGATAACCGCACAGATCCGACCATCGTGGTTAATAGTGGCTTCTGATTTCCATGAGCCATCGGTCTTCTGGCCAAAGATTTTTACCGTATTATCAAAACTGGCGGTCACCAGGTGGCTGTTATTGGCGCTGAAGGTGGCTGTGAAGATACCTCGACGATGGGTAATTTCGGCCCTTGTCTTCAAGTTAAATCTTTTATACTGAGCCATCAGTTTACTGTTGGTGAAAAGAAGCTGAGCAGGAAAATAAGCACCATTTTGTTGCTTTACGACTGAATTGACAGTGTTCTTATTCGCAAACGGACTCAACCAATCACCGAGTTGTTGACTGTCTTTTGTCGCAATGACGGTCTTCAGTCGATAGGGGTAGGGTGAAGAAAACCGGCGATACCACGCTCTTTCCTGAGCTTTATCTTTTTTTACGAGGTCGTGGAGATATTTGCATACCCCGGCTAAACGGGTCACCCCGCGAAAATCCAAATAGCGAATAATTTCGCCATGAACCTCTATGGGTAAGTGAAAGAATGTGGGTTCAATTTTGTCCGGTAAAGTCACTTCCCTGCCCAGACTGAAACCCGTTGGCACCCCTTCCAATCGAGTTCGTTTAGTTGGTGGCAAGGAGCCGATAATGTCGGAAATGCTGTCCATAGTGTTCGTACCTGATTCATCCCGGGTTCCAAAGTCAGTATTTATCCTCGTTCGGAAAGGGCATTTAAAATGGATTGAAAGCTTAGAGTCGGTTTTAGAAATGAAAGTTCATAACGTGGAGGTTAGTGAAACTAAACAAAAACACGCTTAATTGGAGGTCGTTTCAGAAACAGCCTGTACAGAAAACCACT
>NZ_JAHHPN010000377.1:0-4210 GCF_024606325.1 Endozoicomonas sp. ONNA1 | reverse complement strand
GGTTGTAGAGGGTGTTGGCTGCACTGATATACTGAGTCTTGAAGCTGCCCACATTGACAGACAGGGTTGATTTCCATACTCGTATACGGCTGAACTCGGGTGATGCCTCAAATAAATAAACCTCACCATTGCGATATTCAGGCTTGAGTATGGTCAGGCGTTCACCTGCTTTCTGACATAACCAGCTATCAACAATCCTTCCTTTATTGTTCAGCAGGCTGATCTTGGTGTTGGGTTCGTTACACAGTGCAACCACCGGGTAATTCCTTTCTTCGAAGATAGAGGCCGTTTGGGTCCGGTTATAGCTGATCTCCCAGATTAACTGAATGGGGGGTGTCACTGAACGATCATAGTCGGTGGGAATTATTTCAGTAGCCGTTGTCATGGCCGTTTCGGTATCTTCGTCAGCATCGGTGTCACTAATAATAACAGGAACCTTGTCTGTCGCATTTGTCATAACCGTTTCGGTATTCGTTCTGGCAGGACGGGTAGTGGTCACAGGATCTGTTACAGGCGTTGTTAAAAGAGTGGTTAAAGGAACAGGGGTATAAGGGGGAATGATAAAACCGTCATTTAACTGAGGATCCGGGTCTGCGCAGCCGGGATTGGCGTCAGCCGTTTTATTACAGACGTAAACCTTTAGGCGCATGTTGTGTGTCAGGCAGTGTCCGCCTTTTTTGTTATGAATAGAAGACTCCAGGCCATTGGATGTGGATAGGAAGTAGTAATGTTTTCCCCCTTCAAAGGTTCTGTCGTTGAGTCCGGCAGCATGTTCGAGAAAAAGTATGCTAAGAAAAGACAGCTCGACGGGTTGGTTGCAAGGAAAGAGATCTATGACTTTATCTCGTGGATTTTCTCCTATTTCACAATTCTCATAGTAGGTTTCGTTGTCCGTTAGCCATATATTTTCGTACATGGTTAGGGTTTGTCTATCATTAGCGCGCTTCTTTACCACTGTCGGCTTATTGGGACAAATAAAATACAGCTGCGAGTTTAGCCTCACAGATATGCTCTTGTTCTTGGCGTGGGAATATAAATGATCCCACCACCAGACGCTGGTGTAGACATCACGAGCATCGCATGTCTGAAACAGAGGGAGTAACAGCAGGAATCCGAATAAAACAAATTGCATGGTTTTTCTCTGTTAAAAGTCAGAATAAAAGTAGCAGACCTATCTGCATAGCTTCTTGAAATCGTGTCAGAGCACGCTTGCAGTAAAAAGATACATTGAGATCAAAAGAGCTAACGCCGGTGGGTTGTAGTGTGGGGTGGCCTTACTGATATAAAGATCCTGAAAACCGCCCACATTGACAGACAGGCTCGATTTCCATACTCGTATACGTTCATATTCGGGTAATGCCTCAAATAGATAAGTTTCACCATTCCGGTATTCAGATTTAAGTATCGTCAGATGCTCACCGGCTTGTCGGCATAACCAGCTGTCGACAATCGTTCCTTTATTGTTTAGCAGGCTGATCCTGGTGTTGGGTTCTCTACAAAGTGCAATCACCGGGTAGTTTTCTTCTTCAGTGAGGTAGGCTGTTTGGGTCTGGTTATAGCCGATCTCCCAAAGTAACTGAATGGGCTCTGCCAGTGAATGATGAAACCTGGTGGAAGCTGTTTCAGTAGCTATTATCCTGACCGCTTCGTTATCGTTGTGAGAATCGGTATCACTGTCGCTAGCAGTGTAGGGGCCCGTCATTATGACAGGAGCCTTTTCAGTCGTATTTGTACTGACCGTTTCGGCATCGGAGTCGGTAGTAACAGCAGGAACAGTCGTCGTTACAGGGTCGGTTAATGGCTCTGTTAAAAGAGTTGCAAAAGGAGCAGGAGTAAAAGGATTGTTTGCAGAAAACCTGTTTATATTAGGGTCCAGGCCTTTTTTGCAGTTAGGGTCCGGGTCTCCTCCTTTCATGCAAACGTAAATCTTGAGGCGCATGTTATGTGTTGAACAATGCCCGCCTTTTCTTCTATAAACTGAAGATTGAGTGCCATCTGATGTGGAAAAGATATAGTAATTTTTTCCTCCTTCAAAGGTTCTGTCGTCTGCTCCGGCAGCATGTTCAAGAAACAATAAATTAAGATAAATTAATTCATTGGGCTTGTTGCAAATAAAGCGATCTATAGGTTTATTGGTTCCTATTGCTTTCAATCCCCCTACTTCACAATTCTCATAGTCGGTTGCGTTGCTCGTCAACCATATATTTTCGTACATTGTTGAGGTTTGCCTATCGTGACTGCGCTTTTTTACCACTGTGGGCAGGTTGGGACAAATTATAGAGATCTCTGAGTTTAAATGCACAGTGATGCTCTTGTTATCAGCATGCGAATAAAAATCGTACTCCCACAAAATGCTTTTGTAGACATCACGAGCATTGCATGCCTGAAACAGATGGAGTAACAACAGGAACCCGAACAAAATAAATCGCATCGTTTTTCTCTGGTAAAAAGTCAGAATGAATGTAGCAGACTTTTCTACGCACTTTCAGAAAATCGTGTCAAAGTGCATTTGCAATAAAAAGATACAATGAAATCAAAAGCGCCAATGCCGGTGGGCTATAGAGTGAGTTTACATTACTGATATAACGATGCTTGATGCTATGCACATTAACAAACAGGCTTGATTTCCATATTCGCCCGGGACTGTATTCGGGCGAGGCCACGAATAGATAAACATCGTCATTCCGGTACTCCGGTTTAAGTATCGTCATACGCTCATCTACTTTCTGACACAACCAGCTATCAACAATCCTCCCTTTATTGTTAAGCAGGCTGATTTTTGCGTTGGGTTCATTACACAGTGCAACCACCGGGTAATACTCTTCTTTAGAGATGGTGGTTGTTTGGGTCTGGTTGTAGCGGATCTCCCATATTAACTCAACGGGCTCGTTCGGTGGATCATTATGGATGGTGGAAACCGCTTCAGTGGCCTTTCTCGTAAACGTTTCAGTAGCCTTTGTCGTAACCGCTGCAGTAGCCTTTGTTGTAACCGTTTCGGTATTAGTATTGCTATAGGTATCAGTAATAATGGCAGGAACATTCGGCACTCCGGGATTTATTAAGCCGAACATGAAAGGAGATGGCGTAGAAGGATCACTTGGAGGAATAATGTTTAACTTAGGGTCTATGTTTTTGCAGAGAGGATGGGGGTCACTACGTTTTTTACAGACATAAATCTTGACGCGCATGTTGTGGGTCAGACAATGTCCGCCTTTTCTGTTGTTAAGTGAACCTATGGTGCCGTCTGATGTCGACAATACATAATAATATTTCCCCGCTTCAAAAGTCATATCGTTTTGTCCGGCAGCAAATTCAAGAAACAGTAGATCTACAAAAAACAGTCGAGTGGCATCGTTGCAAACAAAATGGTACGCCAGACTTGAGGTGTTTGTTGGTATCTCACAGTTTTCGTAGAAGGTTTCGTTCTGTACTAACCATAGATTTTCATTCATTTCTGAGGATTGTCTGTCGAACCCGCGTTGCCTTGCCACAGTGGCGATATTGGGACAAATAAACCCTATCCGTGAGTTTATCCGTACAGCTATGGTTTTGTTCTCGGCGTGTGAATATAAATCTTCCACCCATAGAGCGCTTGTGTAGACATCACGAGCATTACATGTCTGAAACAGACAAAACAACAAGATGAATCCGAACAAGACCCGTTTCATAATGTTTCTCTTCTACGAATTCACAGTGTGCTTGCACTAATAAGATACATAGAGATCAAAAGCGCCAACAACGATGGGTTATAAAAGGCGTTTGCGTTATTAGTATGATAATCCCTGGAGCTAACCACATTGATAGACAGTTTCGATTTTGATGTCCGCAAGCGGCGATACTCAGATGATGCCTCAAATAGATGAGTGTCGCCATTCCGGTATTTGGGTTTAAGTATCGTCAGGCGCTCACCGACTTTCCGACATAGCCAACTATTGGCAATGGTTCCCTTGTTGTTCAGCAGATTGATCCTGATGTTGGGCTCTCTACACTGCGCAACCACCGGATAATGCTCTTCTTCAAAGATATTTGCAGTTTGGTTCTGGTTATGGCCCATCGTCCAAACCAACCGAATGGGCTGTGCCAGTGAATGATCATATCTGGCAGGAACCGTGTTGGTCGCTTTTAGCGTGATCGTTGCGATATCAGTTTGAGCATTGTTGTCAGTCATAGTGACAGGAACCGACCCCGTCGCGGTTGTTGCCATAACTAT
>NZ_JAHHPN010000376.1:0-11411 GCF_024606325.1 Endozoicomonas sp. ONNA1 | reverse complement strand
GACGAAATTCAACTCCCTGCCAAGTCGCAGGGAGCACTCTTTCGGCTATAGGTAGATCGGAAATCAAGTTTACCGGTTTCACGTTGCTATGCCTGCCGATTGCACCTGATCGGCAGGTTTTTGCCCAGACATCACAGAAAGAGAGCTATGTTGCTGTAGCTCATTCGATTTAAGGCGCTGTCCGCTATTATCACTGTCTGTTTTCCGGGACTGTCTGCCGGATCTGAAAATGAAAGGTATGGATGGACTGGAAACACTCAAGGCTATGAGGGCAAGGGGTGGCTTCGCGGGTTGAGGCTGGGGTCTGGTGGGTGAACAACCGGGATCGTTGATGACTCCGGCGAATGAGAACGCTGAGCTGGCTCGAGTCAGTTCAATTTCAGCGGATTTACCCAATCTAGATAGTTAATTACTTCGGAACGAACGTCTTTTTCGATATAATCCTGTCCGACTTTATGGCTGTCAGAGTATTTTTTGAACAGTCAACAGACGTCAATCGTAAACTGCTATGAAATTTCAGCCGTATAAGGGCTGAGACGCCAAGGGTCTCCGAAAGACTCATTTGACTGACAGATTTTAGGGAAAACGACTTGCTCGAAGTGGCTAAGCTGGAGTGTGAACGAGACGATCGTGTTCTTTTTTCAAATCTCTCCATTCAACTGTCCCCCGGTCAACTGCTACAGGTAGAAGGCTGTAACGGAGCGGGTAAGACCACGCTTTTGAGAGTGCTGGCTGGCCTCTGCGGCGATTATCGTGGCGAGGTGATCTGGCAGGGGCAGAAGCTTTCCAGCATCTATGCGGAATTTAGGTTGTCGACATTTTACTTTGGTCACAAGCCTGCCGTTAAAACTGAACTCACTCCGATTGAGAATATTCTCTGGCGCTCAAACCTTCGTAACGAACGTTACCCGGAACCGTCGATTTTTTCGGCGCTGGAGCAAGTGAACCTTGCTGGCTATGAAGAGATTCCCTGTGGGCAGCTTTCGGCAGGGCAGCACAGACGGGTGGCTCTGGCAGACCTTTCGTTGTCAGCCACGCCGCTCTGGATTCTCGATGAGCCCTTTACGGCGATTGATATGGAGGGAGTGGCCTGGCTTGAACAACTGCTGGCCCGGCATGTCAAAAAAAACGGTGCTGTGGTAATGACCAGCCATCAGAGTTTGTCAAAGCTCTCTGACCGGGTCACAAAGCTGCCTCTGGAGGCATATGCCGCTTCAGATGAAGAGACCGGTCATGAAGAGTCAGGGGCCTGGTTATGAGTGACACTTCATTACGGGGTGGCCGGGCATTTCTGGGAATGGTTAAACGAGACCTTACACTGGCCTTTCGGACACCGGGGCAGACCTTGAATCCGGTGGCCTTTTATCTGATGGTCGCCAGTCTGTTTCCTCTGGGTATCGCCCCTGAAAAAGAACTTTTGTCTCAGTTAGCCGGGGGCATTGTCTGGATAGGTGCTTTGCTGGCAGTCCTTCTCTCCCTCGACTCCCTGTTCAGAAGTGACCAGGAAGACGGCTCACTGGATCAGCTATTATTGTCGCCCCACCCATTGCCTTTACTGGTGTTGGCTAAAATTTCTGCGCATTGGCTGACGACCGGTGTGGCACTGATTGTTATGGCCCCCTTACTGGCCTTGATGTTGCATTTACCGACACAGGCTTTCCCTGCATTAATACTGAGTCTGCTGGTGGGAACACCCCTGATGAGTCTCGCCGGAGCTATTGGTGCTGCGCTGACAGTGCGTGTTCAGAGGGGAGGAATACTACTGACATTGCTCTCTTTACCTTTATATATTCCTGTTTTGATTTTCGGGACAGGTGCCGTTCAGACGGCAGTGGAGGGTATGTCCTATTCAGGGCACTTATTGTGGATGGCAGCATTGCTGATATTTGGATTGTGTCTGGCGCCTCTGGCGATAGCCGCATCACTGAGAATAGTTGCAGACTGAGCAACAGGAACCAGTCACGGTAGAGTAAAAAATGAACTGGACTTTTTTTCACAAACTGGGCTCGCCCAAATGGTTTTACGAGATCAGTGGCAAATGGTTGCCCTGGTTGGCCATTGTGGCAGCCCTGTTAATGGCAACCGGCTTGATCTGGGGCCTGGTATTTGCGCCACCGGACTATCTGCAGGGTAATAGTTACCGGATCATATTTATCCACGTTCCTACCGCCTTTCTGGCATCCGCTATCTACGTGATGATGGCCTTTGCAGGTATCGTCACTCTGGTGTGGAAAATGAAACTGGCTGATATGGCACTCAAGTGTTGTGCACCCATCGGGGCTTCTTTCTGCCTGTTGGCTCTGATAACAGGTGCCATCTGGGGTAAACCGACCTGGGGAACCTGGTGGGTCTGGGATGCCAGACTGACCTCTATGCTGATTCTGCTGTTCCTCTATATGGGGGTCATCGCCCTTCGAGGCGCCATGAGAAACACCAATACCTCGGCCAAAGCCTGCGCCATCCTGACTCTGGTTGGGGTGATTAATATCCCTATCATCAAATTTTCTGTTCAGTGGTGGAATACCCTGCACCAGGGCGCCACGCTCAAGTTAACCGAGAAGCCGTCCATGGCACCTGAGATGCTTTGGCCTCTGCTGATCAGTATTGCGGCTTTTTATCTGTTTTTTACCGTCGTCCTTATTCTCCGTTTGCGAACCGAAATACTGGACCGTGAGCGCCGAACTAAATGGGTTCACAAGACCGTATTGGCCAGACAGGAGAATTGATGACTATGTATTTTGAAAATCTGGCCAGTTTGATACACATGGGTGGTCACGGTGTTTATGTGTGGTCAGCTTATGGCATGGGGCTACTGATCATTGTCTACAACATAGTTTCCCCATTGCGGTTCAGAGAGCGGATTGTGTCCCAGATTCAGCGTCAGGTGCGCAGCAGCCAATCCAGAGGTTGGAACCTTGGCGTTGATAAGAGCCTCAGCCTCAGTAAAAGCTCAAACGGGAACAAAAATCAACGCTCCGGGGCTGACAGAGAGCAAAAACTAACAATAGCCCGTCAGCAGGAAGATAGCGTCAACATTAAAGCTCAGGGTGCCCGGGAGGGGGAAGTGGAATGAATCCGGTTCGCAGACAACGCTTATTATTGATCCTTTTATTGGTAGCCGGCGTCGGTATTGCTGTGGCCCTTGCTCTGTTTGCCCTGAAGGAAAACATCAACCATTACTTCTCACCAGCCCAGATGGCCACTGGCGAAGCGCCCGTTGGTCAGAGGATCCGGGGTGGCGGTATCGTGGTTCCGGGTACGGTCAAACGTGATCCGAATAGCCTGAAAGCCACTTTCCGAATCAGTGATGGCGATGGTGAAGTGGAAGTGGAATATACCGGAATCCTGCCGGACCTTTTCAAAGAAGGTCAGGGCATTGTCGGAACCGGAAAACTGGATGAAAACCGTCGTTTTGTAGCCGAGGAGCTATTGGCCAAGCATGATGAAAACTATATGCCTCCGGAAGTACAGAAGGCCATCGACAAGGCTCATGGTACGAAGTCAGGCAATCCGTCAGATAAATCTAATGGCGCCCCGTCGTACCAGAAAGAGAATCAACAGTCTTTAGAGAACCCTCAGCCTCAACCATCGGAGAGCCAGTCATGAATCCTGAACTGGGGTTGTTTGCCCTCATACTGGCCACCTGTCTGGCACTGCTGCAAAGCATTATTCCGTTGCTGGGTAGCTACAATGGTCGACTGAACTGGATGGCCACTGGTAAAACGCTGGCTTCAGGGCAGTTTGTTTTTGTCCTGTTATCGTTCATGTGTCTGGTGTTCGCTTTTGTCTCGGATGACTTCTCTGTTCAGTACGTTGCCAGCAATTCAAGCTCCCTGCTGCCTGTTTACTACAAGGTGACTGCGGTTTGGGGCGGTCATGAAGGCTCTCTGCTGCTCTGGATTCTGACTCTTACGGGCTGGGGACAGGTGGTTGCCCTGCGCAGCAACAAATTGCCGCCGGAACTGTCTGCGAGAGTTCTGTCGGTCATGGGTATGATCAGCGTTGGCTTTCTGTTGTTTATTCTGCTGACTTCTAACCCATTTGCTCGTATTCTGCCATTCCCCCCTGTTCAAGGTTCTGACTTGAATCCGCTACTGCAGGATCTGGGTATGATTGTTCATCCACCCATGCTTTACATGGGGTATGTAGGTTTTGCTGTAGCCTTTGCTTTTGCTATTGCGGCCCTGCTCGGTGGACAGCTTGACAGCGCCTGGGCTCGATGGGCTCGTCCCTGGACAACTGTGGCATGGTGCTTCCTGACTGCCGGCATTTCCCTGGGAAGCTGGTGGGCTTACTACGAGCTGGGCTGGGGTGGCTGGTGGTTCTGGGACCCTGTGGAAAATGCTTCCCTGATGCCCTGGCTGACCGGTACGGCCCTTATTCACTCTCTGGCGGTGACTGAAAAACGCGGACTGTTCAAGAGCTGGACACTGCTGCTGGCTATCACCACATTCTCCCTGAGTCTGTTTGGTACCTTTCTGGTTCGTTCCGGTGTGCTGACCTCTGTTCACGCCTTTGCCAACGATCCTGAGCGTGGTCTCTTCATTCTCGGCTATCTGCTGGTGGTTGTGGGGGCTTCCCTGACCCTGTTTGCATTCAGGGCACCGGAAGTGAGAAGTAAAATCAGTTTCTCACTGCTATCGCGCGAAACCTTGTTGCTACTCAATAACATTATTCTGGTGACCAGTTGTGCCACGGTACTGCTGGGTACTATGTTCCCACTACTCCTTGACTCTTTGGATCTGGGCATGATTTCTGTTGGCCCTCCCTACTTTAATCTGCTGTTTGTTCCACTCTCCATGCTGCTGGCTGCCTGTCTGGGTATCGGTATCCTGCTGAACTGGAAAAAAGGTTCTCTCAGCTGGTTGAAGCAGCAGGTGCGCTGGATATTGGTCGTTTCTGTTGTCGGTGGCATCATCTTCAGTTTCTTATACGGTGACCGCTTCCTGGTCAGTGAAGCCCTGGCGATTGGACTCGTGCTCTGGATGGTATTAACCATCGGTAAGGATGTTCGCAACAAAACCCGAAACATCGGCCTTCTGAAAGGAATGAGAAAGCTCAAACCTGCCTATTATGGTATGCAACTGGCCCACCTGGGACTGGCAGTGACCTTTATAGGGGTGGCTCTGACCTCTGGTTACAGCGTTCAGAAAGATCTGCGTATGAATCCGGGCGACACAGCCCGGGTGGGTGAGTACGTCTTTCGTTTTGATGGTGTGAATCAGCGCCAGGGCCCTAACTATGTTTCTGACTTCGGTACTGTGAAGGTCTTTAAAGATAAGCAGCAGATTGCTGTCCTTAATCCCGAAAAGCGTGTCTATACCGTTCAGGGTATGCCGATGACAGAGGCTGCCATTGATTCGGGCCTGACCCGTGATCTTTATGTAGCCCTGGGAGAGCCTCTGGGTGACGATAGCTGGGCTGTTCGGCTCTACGTTAAGCCTTATATTCGTTTCATCTGGCTAGGCTCTATCTTCATGGCTCTGGGTGGTTTGCTGGCCATTTCGGACAAGCGTTATCGTGTCCGTCTCAAGAAGAAAGTCGCCCTGAGCGGGAAAAAAGCTGCATTGGCGGGTAATCCCGGGCCTTCCCTGGATTCAGGGAAAGATGCAACCGTCACCACAGGAGGTCAGGCGTGAAGCGTTGGAAACTGTTTTTACCGTTAGCTTTCTTTTTGACTTTCTGTGTTCTGCTCTACATCGGTTTGTTCATGGAAGATAAAAATGAACTGCCTTCTATGCTGCTGGACAAGCCGGTTCCTGAATTCAGCCTGAAAAAATTGCAGCAGCCCGCAGAGACCGTTACTGAAGAAGCATTGAAAGGCAGGATTCTGTTGCTTAATGTCTGGGGCTCGTGGTGTCCGGCCTGTAAGGTGGAGCACCCCTACCTGATGAAACTTGCCCGCGAAGGCATCAATATTGTTGGCGTCAACTACAAGGATGAGCGTCAGGGGGCTTTGGAATGGCTGGATCGTCTGGAAGACCCTTACCTTTTCAATATTGTTGATAAGGATGGCAGGTTGGGTCTTGATCTGGGGGTCTATGGCGCACCGGAAACCTTCCTGATCGACAAGCACGGTGTGATTCGTTACAAGCACATCGGGATCCTTGATGACCGGGTCTGGAAGAAAGATCTCAAGCCCCTTTACGATGCCCTGCAAAAGGAGTTAGTGCAATGACTCTCGACTTTTTTTTCAGGCGCTCATCACTGCTGGAATCTGTAAGCGTCTCCATGCTGATGGGGCTCGCTGTGCTGTTAGTCAGTTTGAGCGCCCATGCCGGGGTCATTGAAAACTATCAGTTTGACTCTCCCCGGCAGCAGGAACAGTTTTTCCGTTTGAACGAACAGCTGCGCTGCCCTCAGTGCCAGAATCAGTCCATTGCTGATTCCAATGCGCCTGTTGCGCAAGATCTGCGTCGTCAAGTGCACCGTATGATCGTTGAGGAAAAGGCGGATGATGACACTGTTATCCAGTTCATGCTGGATAGGTACGGTGATTTTGTACTCTATAAACCCAGAATGGATGCCCGCACCATTATGCTCTGGTTTGGCCCTCTGATTCTGCTGCTTCTGGGCATTTTTATACTGTTCAGAATCCTTAAAGAGCATCGTCCGGAGACCGAAGTTGAAGGGCTGGACGAGCAGAACAAAGCCGAGCTTGACAAGATACTGGGTGGTAAAGATAAATGACGCAGTTCTGGATAATCGCCACAATATTAACTCTCACTGGTATGGCTCTGGTCATGCTGCCTTTGTGGTTTCGCAGTCGACGCAGTTCTGATCAGGATGTTTCAGACAAGGCTTCCAACATCGCCTATTTCAGAGAGCAGGAAGCGGATCTGACAAAGCAGCGGGACCAGGGTTTGGTAACGCCAGAGGATGCCGAACTGATTCGCACTGAGCTGAAAAAAAAACTACTGGAAGATGTGACTGATAAGGAAGAAACACTCAGTTACACAAGCAGTAGCAGCAAAGGTCTTGCTTTATTCCTGGCCCTCCTGATTCCAACTATGGCCGTACCGGTCTACCTGCATCTGGGAGCTCAGACCGAGCTGTCTGTGACTGGGATGATGATGAATCCGGATGCTTCTCATGAAGAGATGATCTCTGCGCTGGAAGCCTGGCGCGACAAGCGACCGGATAATGCTCAGGCCTGGTATCTGCTGGCGGGCCGCTATATCGCAAAGGGGGAAGTGGATAAGGCGATTGACGCCTATAAGACACTCTACACGGTCTCGGAAGGCAGTCCTCAGGCAGCGGCTCAACTGGCTCAGGTACTGTTCCTGGCCAACCGTAACCAGGTTAATGGCGAAGTTCGTGGCCTCTATCAGGATGCTCTGAGCAAGGACGAAAGCAATACTACGGCATTAGGGCTCAAGGGCATTGATGCTTTCGAACGGGAAGATTACAAACAGGCTGTGCAGGCCTGGACCAAAGCACTCTCTATTGAAAATGATATGACTGCACGACAGTCATTGTCTGTGGGTATCACCAAAGCACGTAAGCTGATGGGTGAGGCGGTTGCAGAATTGAGGATCAATGTCGAATTGGCTCCCGAACTCAGTGACCTTCCAGCTCAGGCCAGAGTTATCGTGTTTGCCCGTGAGAGTGGTGTTAAAAAGCCCCCTATTGCTGCTATTCCTCTGAAGGTGAGTGACCTTCCCAAAGAGGTAATACTGGATGATAATGCCGCCATGATGATGGGGGCCAGCAGTCTGTCAGATGCAGAAAGTCTGGATGTCGTCGCTCGTATTACCCTTTCGGGCGATGTGGCCCAATCGGACTATCAGGCTGAAGTTCGTGACGTGAAAATCAAGGATAATGGTGTTATCCAGCTACGAATTGCACCTGCCAGTTGAACTCGCTTGAACGCCGAATTCAAATTTGCTGTCCAGTTGACAGACCGGGCAGCATTTTCTCTCTCTTTCGCTCCATTTTCATCATTTCGTTCCTGTTATTGTGATTGTGATTCGGTTTCTATAATGATCGGTTCATTGTAGGGAAAAGTCATTTTCCAGGAGGGCTTGCCCGGCTGCCCGGGAGAGGGCTGGTAGTCGCCCCCCCGGCCGTGTTTCATCCGATATTGGTTGGCATTGATGCGGTTCTGGCGGCTGATGGCTGATTCTTCCTCTGTCAATACCGGGGCAGGGCGCTCATGGTCATAGAAGCTATCTTCCTCAGCCATCGGCTCAGTGACACAGCTTGTTAGCAGGCTGCACAGTATTATTGTTGTGGGTACGAGCAGTAGTTTTGTCATAGCGAGTGTTTTCCAAATCCTGTATTTACTTTAAACCGATAATTGTAGACGCTGTAAATCAAGGAGGCAGGTTTAGTCTTCTCCAATATGAAATGAGCCCATGATTTGCCCGGGGACCCCTTTGGTTTTTGACAGAAAATCTTTGACAGAAAAGCACGCTTATTTTCTTGATCTATCCTTCGTCCTTATCAATCGGAACGCAGGGCTGGAATTATTAAACACTCACTCTTTGCGGCGCTGCTGTTGCCGACATTGTCTGTCGTCTGTCAGGCCGAAAGGTTGACAGAACGTTATATTATAGAGCTTGAACAGGATAGAATTTTTCCAAACCAGAGTTTTTCTATAAAACCTGCGGGAACCCCGTCAGACATTTTCGACCCAAACGGCTTCACAGAACCAGATTCATCGCCCGATGACACACCGCGCAGATCTTGGGGTTACAGGGTGAAAACGACCATGATCGAATCGATTGCGTGGCAATCGCTTTATGCCACTCAACTGCTGGCTGCTTACGAACGGACACTGACCATCAAAGTGACTCCTTTAAGTAACACCCCATACTCATGGTTGACTGCAGAAGCGGCTGTCGCGATCATCTGGCTTTTAAAAAGCCGTTGGAACCCCGGTTCATCGTCGCTTAATCCGGTTGGACAAGAAGAGGCCAGTCAGGATTATCCGTTTGCGACCATCACTATGATGTATGGCTCCGGATCTGACCGATCATCATACCAACCATCAGAATCATCGGGCCAACAAACTCCCGAAGCCACCACCCGCCCCGCAGGCTTTTGCATTAGCTCCTTTTATTCTGGCACTGGCGGCGGTAACGGAGATCCTTATAAACGCCTGCATTCTCTGGCGTTTAATTGTTTCGTAAATCCGTGTCATGGTGTTTGTCAATTCCGGCCGTCATCTCATGGCAGATTGCCCGCTGAATGGCCACCGGACTCTGAACAAAGCTCATGTCCCCACTTGGCCAATGGGTACTGTTTTAGATGCATGAATTATTCTGATTCTGTAAGCGCTCCACATTTCATGGGCGCAGGGGCGTTCAATACAACTGGCGCTCCCGGCCTGGCCAATGATGGTGTGAATTTTCCTGCCACTGCTGGCGGTGTTTCGGCCATAAATGGGTTAATCGTTCCACGTAGCCTTCCCGAAGAAGCCGGAATTTCCCTTGCGCTTACCCAGTTCATTCCCCCATTGGAGACTTCAGAGAAACAACAAACAACGACAGGATCATTCCAATTGAGTCAGAGTCAACCTCACGTTTCCGGGACAAACACTGTAAAGGCCCAGTCAGATCAAAGGTTCAAATTCCACACCAGGCAACGAACCTGTGAGGTGACAGTGATTGCCAAGGATGGTCGGCAGCAGTCATGCGGGAAGGTCTGCGGCAATGCTCAAGCCCTTTGGGCTCACAAAAGAAGATTCCACACCGGGCCGCAAACCTGTGACGTAGCAGTGGTCAATGAGGCCGGCCAGCAGCAGACATGCGGTATTGTCTGTAAGAATACACAAGCTCTGATGGATCATAAATGCAAATTTCACAGCGGGCGGCAGCAACCAATCTGCGAGTTGACAGTGGTCGGCAAGGATGGTCAGCAGCAGGCATGCGGGAAGGTCTGCAAGAATATGAAGGTCATGTGGGTTCACAAAAGAAGAGCCCACACCGGGCCGCAAGACTGTAAAGTAAAAGTGGTCACGGAAAATGGTCAGGTGCAGCCGTGTGGGATGGTCTGTAAGAATGCTCAAGCCCTCTCGCTTCACAAAAACAGATGCCATAACGGGTACAGAACCTGTGATGTTACAGTGGTTGGCAATGATGGCCAGCTACGGCCATGCCTGATGGTCTTCAAGAATGCCCAAACCCTGGCGAGTCACAGAAAAAGCGCCCATAGCGGGCAACAAATCTGTAACGCGATGGTGGTCGGGGAGGATGGCCTGCAAAGAACATGCGGGAAGCTCTTCAGGAATGCTCTGCATCTATCGAATCACAAGAGCAAATTCCACACTGGGCAAAAAACCTGTGACATGACCGTGGTTGGAGAGGACGGCCAGTCGCGGCCATGCGGAATTATCTGCAAGAATGCTTCCACTCTGTCAAATCACAAAAGTAAAGAGCACAGCAGACAACAAATCTGTGCTGCAACTGTGATCGGGGAGGATGGTCTGTGGCAACCATGCGGGATTGTCTGTATGAGTGTCAGAGCCCTGTCGCAACACAAAAGAAAAGTCCACACCCGGCAACAAACCTGTGTCACGCTAGTGGTCGGGGAGGATGGCCAACCGTGGCCATGTGGAAAGGTCTGCAAGAGTGTTAAAGCTCTGACTGATCACCAAAGAGCACATCGAAAACGCAAGCCTGATGATATGGAGCAGAACAGAAGACTTCGACCTCTGAAAGGTAAAGTGAACAAGTAAAACCCGCACTTTCATAACGCTTAAGCTCTTCTTCGCCAGAAGCTGCATAGAGCTTGATAAAATTGCCAGAATGGTTGTTGACCGGATGTTGCCCGAAGGGAAGCATATCAAGATTTGTTACGAAATTATCCCCTGCAGAGATCTTTTCCCAGATTACCACTGTCCATGAAGACTCCACGAGGCCGCCGCGTTTGCGATGGTCAGGGGGATCTATCCGAATGGAACTTCCATGCTATCTGAAGGTCACATCATTAAAGATTTCAATACAGTCCTTCAGATTGGAGGAGGAAGACTAACTATGGACAGTTCTATCGCTGGACAGATAAACAAACGCGTTCTTGAAAGTGGCGTTCGGGAGAAGAAAGCAAAGCCGGATTCATCATCAGAAAAAGATGTAAAAACTTACTCTGATATAACGCCCAAAATAAATAGATCGTCACCTCCGATGACGTTGCCCGACAAGTCGAGAAGCTTATCCTCAAGGAATTCTTTGCTTCTTAAGGCCCCTTGTCCCTTCGATTTTCGTTTTGTCGCCAGTGATGATGAGGTCCGACAGCTTTTAGTGACCCTGACCGTCGATGAACATCGGGATGTCGCCCTTATTGCCCATCCTGATGACCTCTCACAGGCCAATCTGGTCAGCCGGTTGAGCATATCTGAAGAGGGTCGCCACATTCTGCGTTCAGGCAGGCTGTTTGAAGGGACACAGCCACTCACTCTGGTGATGGAT
>NZ_JAHHPN010000375.1:0-3474 GCF_024606325.1 Endozoicomonas sp. ONNA1 | reverse complement strand
AACGCCATGAAATTTGTATTAAGACTCGTCTGAGTAAAGAAGAAGCCAGAACGGAGATCATCAGGATGGTAGCTCAGACCAGGTGGCAGGCATCCGGTCTTTCCCTGAAGCCGGATCAGTCAGACGATATGCTCACTCAGTCACTGTACCGACACTGGCAGCAACGCTGGTTTAATCATGGGTTTAGCCAGACGGGCGTGGACGTTAATAGCGTGTTTCCCCTGACGAAAGAGCAGGAACAAACGCTGAAAACACCGGCTTGCCAGCCTTATCTTCGGGAAACTGATCGGCGGCTAGAGGCGTGGAACGCCAATGAGTTTCAATTGTGTCCGGCACTCTGGCATCAGATAAGTGATCTGCCGAACCATTTGATGAATGATTTTATTAAGGAAGCATCAGCTGGCAGTGATGACGCTCCCGAACCAGGCATTCCAGAAGCTTTGGAGAAAGAGGCTGAGGCATTGGATCGAACAACGAACTATGAGGCTCTGGAGATCCCAAAAGGTGAAATTCATAAAATTTTTGATACGCAGAACCATTCTCCCAGGATGTATCGCTGGCGGGCAAAACATGTTTATGTGACTGTTGAGGGTGATATCAAAAAGATCAATCTTGATAGTCATCACCTTCTGGGGATAGAAACCCTCATACCTGATCCGTTACCAGAGTACGGCCAGGAAATTGCGTTAACCGGAGATCAAACGCTGGCGAGCCTTGAGCTGTCATCAGAGAATGGTGAATATCCATTGCCCAGCCTGACGCCTCATGACGCTATCGTGGCTCTGCGCATAGAGCACGGTTTGCCGTTCAAGCTGATCAGGGACCGATATACCGGGCTTTACACACTGTTTATTCCACAGGCCAAAGCCCACCAGAGTATTCAATGTACTTATGTCGTAGAACCCGGAAAACCGGGGGGAAATGCACGTGCTAAAGAAGTCCGGCCAGGACGATCAATACCTTTTGACGCCCAGTGTACAGAGGGTATGAAAAACGTACTGAAAGAGCTGTTTACAAATATTGACCGACACCCAACCGAAATGAAGGCGCTTTTGCGAACAATCAATGACACTAAAGACACCAGGCAACGAATTAACGCAATCACGGAGTATTGCAAACAGTTTTCCGGTGACGCTGAACCAGAAGCCAAAGAAAATTTCTTTCGTTTCCTGGTAACACGGCGACAAGGCAGCTGTCGTCATCGTGTGCCTGTTTTTATCGCTTTTTGTCGTTATTTTGGGATTTCATGTCGGGAAATTTCCAGTCGTGTCCACTGCTTTGCTGAGTATTCTGTGGATAGAGGCCAAACCTGGGAATCAGTGGATTTGGACGGTGCGCCCGATGGGACAACAGAAATCACACCTGCTTTCCAGCCCACAAGAAAGGTCCCTGCTTCCAGCGGTGAGTCAAAGAAGACTCTGCATCTCCTGAAGGAACTCCTGAAAGGGGCTGATTTAGCACAACAGCAAACTCTGGCTAAAGCCTGTGGCATGAGCCTGAAGGAACTGAACAACGCTTTTGTGGCAAACACTGCATTACCAAAAACCAATCTAAGTACTTTCGAAATAGTAAGGAACCTTTGGAAGGAAAAAAATTTAACCGGTTTTTCCATGGGCTTCTCAATGTTGGAGTTGCTGGAGACAAAAACATTGAGTTGTTTCGTGGAGGAATGTATCGATTTTTTGGTTTGCGACGATAGTCATCTTCATAACCCTCTGCCAGAGGCAGTAAGACAAATCTTGTCCAACAGCGATGAAGATCAGGTCACAGGAAAACTCAAGTTTCTTCATTCAAAAATGATTGTTCAGGGCGGAGTAAGCCCTACGCACTGGTTACGTCTAATTGTGGATATACTGAAGCACATTGACTTAACCAGACCTTCGGTTATTCAATTTGCCCGTAAAACTCTGGAATCGTGTTGGCTGGATTCACCGCCGATCTATAAAGGCCATATTGTGGGTGCTCATCAACAGCATCAGATATTGGTGCGCCTGGAAGACGTCGATGAACTGAAGGTAGAAGCCGCCCATTCTCTGAAAAAGTGGTACCGGATGTTCTTGTCCAGAGAAAAAAATAGCCAGATATGGCGGTTGGTTTATAGAAAATACCAAAATATAAACGATGAAGCCTGGTTCGTGACTCATTGTCATGAAGGGTTTTCGCCATTCCTGGAAGGTAAGATTACCCGTTCATCCTTACAGATCGCCTGGACGGGCGAACCCCAGGGAGTTCCGAATGTAGAACGAATGCTGGTGCACCAACCCGCGT
This sequence comes from Endozoicomonas sp. ONNA1, assembly GCF_024606325.1. Taxonomy (NCBI): domain Bacteria; kingdom Pseudomonadati; phylum Pseudomonadota; class Gammaproteobacteria; order Oceanospirillales; family Endozoicomonadaceae; genus Endozoicomonas; species Endozoicomonas sp. ONNA1. The sequence goes on along the minus strand of NZ_JAHHPN010000375.1, from coordinate 1,206 downwards.
TTTCGAAATTGAACTCTGGCAAGGAGAACCACCGTCCGGTGATTATTCTGGGGCGACCTCTCTGGGAAGGCATCATTTGGAAAAAAATCAATGTTCTGTGTGATCGAGAAGTTGAGAGCAGCCCGGACTTGAAGCAATTATCGGAAAAAATCAAACTCAATGCCTGTGATGTGTCATGGTGGGATCAAAGGCTTTTGGATGATTTAAAATTCAAATACAAACTAGCGATTCAGCTGGCCTTCAGTTATTACCTGTATGAAATGACGCACTCAAAATCTGGTTCTTTAACGTATTGCTGGGTCAATGCCTCTATGGCGGACACCATCAGTATAGAGAGATACGTGGACAACTATGGCGCTCATGATCCATCCTCACCAGAAGAGCTATTTGCCATGATGCATGAAATTATCAGCCCCCACCGGCTTGAGAGGACTCTCAGGGATACCCACTTACGGCAGGCACTCAACGCCAGTAATGCCCTGGTGCTGAAACCCAATGAGCTGACAATAATTGCTGAAGAGTTTTTAAACAGCGTGAATTTGAATTCGATTTACGACTCATTGATGTAAAACCAGGCAGAATTTTTTCTCTGTTTACCACACTTCATGAATATTCCATAAGGGCGTCGCATTTTGATAGTTACGCGTGTCTATCCAAATGGAACTTTCATCCAATCTGAAAGTCAGAGGGTTAAACAATTTCAATACAGTCCTTGAGATGACATGAAGGAGATCGACTATGGATGGTTCGATTGGTGGGGCAATGAACAAACGTGCTCTAACTCTAAATAGTGGCGTGTCTGATATCGCCGTGTCTGATGGTGGTGTGCCAGATAAAAGAGCAAAGCTGGAGTCATCATCAAGTATGAAGGTAGAAATCTGCAATCAGTTGACCTCCAAACTAACCATATCACCACCTCCGATTGCGTCACCTGACAAAAACAGAACCGTATCCTCAACGGATTCCTTGCTCCCCGGTGCCTCTCATTCCTTCGATTTTCGTTTTGTCGCCGGCGATGATGAGGTTCGACAGCTTTTAGTGGCTCGGGCCGGCGATGAACATCGGGATGTCACCCTTATCTCCCATCCCGATGACCTCTCACAGGCTAATCTGGTGACCCGCTTGAGCATTGCCGAGGATGGTCGCCACTCTCTGCGTTCAGGCAAGCTGTTTGAAGGGACACAGCCACTCACTCTGGTGATGGAT
>NZ_JAHHPN010000032.1:0-10677 GCF_024606325.1 Endozoicomonas sp. ONNA1 | reverse complement strand
GACCAGTTCACGAGGTTGCAGTGTAGTGAAATCAACAATATTGGTCGTTTCTGAAGAGCCCGGGTATGTCGATTTCGGTATAATGTTTTGCATTATATCGTTAACGAATTTGCCGTTGCCACACCAGTAGACAACCTCTCTAACAGCCTGTGACAGCAGTTCATCTTCATTCATGGCCTGACCCACGCGCTCTTCTGTGAATTGGGGAAACGCCTTGTGAAACAGAGTAGCCAGAATGACCTTTATTTTACGCTCATGATTGAGCATGGACTCCCTATTGCCAGAGTTGAACTGTTTTTGAAAACACAGAGCATATTGCAATACCAGCCCCTGGGCATTTTTTGCCAATTCTGAAAATGCCACCTTGGCTCGATCCTCTGATTGTTCAAAATCAAGAAACTTCTGACATCTGCTGGAGAAAAAATAATCTTCACCCAGTTCATTTATTGTTTTCGTGTCACCGGTGTCTCGCATGCCTACGGGCCCCACATTGGGATATTGTGAAGCTTTTTTCCACTGCAGCATTCTCCCCTCGGATGTGGCATCCACATAAGACGAAAGGACATGATGCTTTCGCCGGGTCACTGAATCATGGTCAGCTGCCATTACCGCCGGAGCATATAATCCGCAACTGAATAAAACACCGCAATCATGGGCATATTTATAGAGTCCCTCGTGAATCTGATCCGCCTTTGTCACTGGGTCAAGAACGTAAGGGTATAAATGATAAGGCGCATCTTTTGTTGATTTCAGATGAAGGCAATAACCTGTCTTTCCATCAATGTAGCGACACTTCTCCTCCAGTTTGGCCTTTTTGGCGGGCGGTATTAATGTCACCAGATCAGTCCGCACATCATTCCAGTGATATCTGCCGACCACTTCGGGAATCGAGCTTTTCAAGCCATGCTGGTCGGCTATGGCTGCCATCAGGCTGATTTTATTACCCTCTCTTGCCAGTTCTTCCGGTTTTTCTGTATCGCTGAGAAATTTCAGATAATCCCAGCCGCCATCCGTGCGTTGAATGGCCAGCGTACGCCCGTAGACCTCGACAGATTCGCCTGTAAATAATTCTATCGACGGAGGTGCTGTCCACTGCTGCGGATTACTCAGCTTTTTCCAATCATTATCAAACTGATTTTCCTGTGGCTGATAATCTTTATCCAGTGATAAAAGCAACTGCCAAATGTTTGGGCTTCCCATAGTATTGAGGGGATACACAGATCTACAAAACAAGACTTCCCGCTGTTTTGCACAATCAGGATTATTTAACCAGTTATTTAGCACATGAATTCGATGGCCTGGAGGGGCAAGACGTAGAAATGATTCAATGATGTCAAAATGTAAGTTAGTGACAAGATGGCTATATTCTACCAGTTCATTATATAACGCTGATGAAGTTGTCGAAGCCTCATAACCCGGATCCGGCCACAAGTCCGGCCGATAACTTTTTAGTCTGAGTGAAAAGGTTGCCTCTTGCTCACGGTATTCCGATCCCGCTCGAACCCATGACAGGCCCTCCATCAAAAGCCAGTCCATGAATTTCATGAAATCATAAGGACGGGTGAGGCCATTGCAGCATCCAACCTGGCTGATCAGGGTGTTCCATGTCTCACAGTACCGGTCATCTTCCTTTAAAAGACCTGATCTGTTTGACAAACCGGTATCATTCATTGCCGAAAAAATTTTTGCTGCCCACAAGCTTACATCTCCCAGAACTAATTTATTTATATAATTCGGCCCTGACCAATATTTCGATTCATCCCCTTCCTCCTGACAAATAGGCATTTGCTCAATAACAAGCTGGATAAACGACATTGCTTTTTTATCTAGCCGAAAGCATTCCTGATCCAACTGCTGTCCGAATTTATCGGGCAAGGTCCATAAAAACGGAGCGACTCGATTCACTGTATTGACAAACAATCGTTCATTAGTCAGACCAGCCTCTTTAGCCATAAGAAAAGGAGAATTTTCAAGATTAACCGATGCCTCTATAAACGCCTGTCTGGTGACAGTAATACCTATTTCAGTCAATAATTCAGCACATTGGTGCAGTCCTCCCAAAATAGCAATCATTGCAATCACTTGCTGTTCATCCTGACAAAATGAACCAATAATTTTACGGACTTGCTCCTGTGCTTCTTTTTGTGATTGTTGTGCAATAGCTTCAAGAACAAATACCAGTACTATGCTTCGATGGTATTTACTAATCCTGTAAAGCATAGCAATGCGGTGGTATTCGAAACTATGAGTTATAAGGTCTCTTATCATGTCACGGGCATTACATTTACAACGAAGGTAATTAAAAAAAAACATTAACCTTCTATATGAAGCTGCTGGTATTGATTGTGCTATTGCCTCCTGAAATAATTCATCATGACCGTATATGGAATTTAAAACTGCCTCGGAAAGAACGTCAAAGCGAGGATCAGCATCAGCAAAAATAGCCTTGACGAATAACAGGTCCGGAAAACCTGTTTTGCAGTTACCGACCAACTTTTCCATCGTATCAAAAGGGAGGTATACGGTAGACTCAGGATTAAGATCCACCCAGCCATTTTTTTGTTCGATGGGGAACCCTTGTTCAATAATGTAGGTGAGTACTTTCAGATTATTTTTTTCGACTCCCGCCCAAATAGCGATCTCCCGTGCTGTTTCTTGAATATCATTCGTTATTTTTTTTACTGATTCAGAACCATTTAAAATTTTAAAATCATTCTCAATGTAGGTTTCAGTAATAGTAACAGTAAGATTACCAGTATCAATGTATTCCTTAATCTCTCTTTTCAACTCATTGACTTTATCCATTGTACTGACATTGACATGTAATTTATCAAACTGTCGAGCAAGTTTTTCTAATGCTTCTTCGACACGTGGTTTTACAGCCTGTTTTGAAGTCAGTAATTCCAGTAACTTCGGCTGCCCTACCTGGCCAAAACTGAGGGCTACTTTCTGATTATCTTCAGCTCCTGCTTCTCTTCCGATGGTTTTCGGGCTGTAAGCTCTGGAATGACTGACTGTGCAGCCGCTAAGTGAAAACAAGCCGTCAGGGCCTGAGGATCTGCTTTCAGATACTCCAGCGTTGTCAGATACATAATTGGCAGGATTGAAAAGCCCCTCTTTGTCTTCAGTGGGCCGTACCGTCAGCCATTTATAATTCCCTGTCGCTCTACAATCACTGGCTTCGGAAGTTAAGCCTGATCCGGTTATGGTATCAGTATTTTTGCCTGTTACATCCATATTTTCTTACCCTTATCAAAATGTCCTTGACAACCTTTGACAATGAGAAGGAAAAAAAATTCCAATTCCCGGGCAGCACCTGGCAGCTAAACGAAGTTCCTGGTTGAGTGTTCCATTTATGAAACCGTTTTATCCGCTTCATTGTCTGTTCACGCAAGGCATTCAGAGCTAGTATGGGTCGACTGATTTGAGGATAGAGAGCATGAGCGAACAAGTTCAATACATTCCCCCGGCGGTTTGGACATGGGACGATGAATCCGGTGGCCAGTTTGCCAATATCAATCGTCCGGTATCAGGTAAGACACATGATCAGGAGCTGCCTGGGGGAAAGCACCCGTTCCAGCTGTATTCGTTGGCTACTCCCAATGGAGTCAAAGTCACCATCATGCTGGAAGAGCTGTTAGAGAAAAACATTGATCAAGCCGAATATGATGCCTATCCCATCAAGATCATGGAAGGAGACCAATTCAGTAGCGGGTTTGTCGATATCAACCCTAATTCCAAGATTCCGGCATTGATCGATAACAGTGGCGAGACGCCGGTTCGTGTTTTTGAATCCGGTGCCATTCTGGTTCACCTTGCGGAAAAATTTGGCGAGTTTTTGCCGCAAAATGAAGGCCGTCCAGAAGTCATGTCATGGTTATTCTGGCAAATGGGTAGTGCGCCCTTTTTAGGTGGGGGCTTTGGTCATTTTTATGCCTATGCACCTGAGAAGTTTGAATACCCGATTAATCGTTACACCATGGAAGTGAAACGCCAGTTGGATGTATTGGATAAGCAATTAGCGAACAATGCCTATATAGCAGGCACTGAATACTCCATCGCTGATATCGCGATTTGGCCCTGGTACGGTGCTTTGGTCTTGGGTCAGCTATACAACGCTGCAGAGTTTTTAAGTGTGGACTCTTATAAGAACGTTAAACGCTGGGCAGAACAGATTGCCTCTCGCCCGGCAGTAAAACGTGGCAGGATGGTCAATAGAACCTGGGGAGAACCCGAGGAACAATTGCCGGAGCGTCATGATAAGTCTGACTTCAAATTATTGAGAGCTGTTTAAGCATTAAGAAATTCAGCAAATTTATAGCTATCCTTTGTTTTCTCTTTAGAGTGGGAATGAGCCCTCAAAGCATAATTTCCACCTTAAAAGAACGATCCCAGGCCAAAATATGTTATAACGCTTTCCTATGAACACCATCAACATCCAATACTACAAGTCACCCGTTGGTGAGCTGATGCTGGGTACCTTTGACCAGCAGCTGTGCCTGTGTGACTGGCGCTATCGAAAGAAAAGATTGCGGATTGATGCTCGCGTCAAAAATGGGCTCAAAGCTGAGTATGTCGAGAAAGACGACGAAGTTATAGAGTATACCCGTCAGCAGTTGGAGGAGTATTTTCGTAAAGAGCGGAATACCTTTTCAGTGCCGCTGCTCCTGGTAGGTACCGCTTTCCAAAAGCAGGTTTGGCAAGCTCTTCAGGATATTCCCTATGGAGTGACCACCACCTATGCCGGACTGGCAGAATCCATAGGCAACAGAAATGCCCTGAGAGCCGTCGCCAATGCCAATGGTGCCAACGGCATTTCAATACTGATTCCCTGCCACCGGGTTATTGCCAGCAATGGTGAGCTACAGGGCTATGCCGGTGGTAAACCGGCTAAAGAAAAGCTACTTAATCTGGAAGGTGGCCTCCCTAATCAACAGGGTTCGCTGTTTGATTAACTGGCAGGATGCATAAAACACCTCCGACTCACCATAATAATATCATCAATATAACTCGAGTCCGATCATCTCATAGCTGCCCATAAAGACAGAAACTGATAAACTGCGCGGCCTGTTACAGGAGTTTTTATGTCAGGCACATCTCAAAAGAAGCAGACTCAACCCGCACCCGTCTGGCGGCGACTGGCTGCCATGATCTACGACAGTTTTCTGGTTTTGGCCATTATGTTTCTGGTGGGTTTTATCAACCTGGGTATTCAGATGAAGGTGTATGGGGCTAAAGAACTCAAGGCCATGACAGAGAGCGGGCAATCCATCGGCGGACCTATCTTTTATGCTGCACTTTTTCTGAGCATTTTTAGCTTCTTTGCCTTTTTCTGGTCCCGTCGAGGCCAGACTCTGGGTATGCAGGCGTGGAACATTCAAATTGTCGATCGGGAAGGGGGTTATATTTCCATCGGTCAATGCCTGATTCGAACACTGACCGCTATTCCTGCCCTTATGCTCTGTGGGCTGGGTGTCTTCTGGTGCCTGTGGGATCGAGAACATCTCAGCTGGCAAGATCGGTTGTCCCGGTCCAGAACACTGTACATTCCTAAACAAAAGTCCTGACCAGACAGATAGCAGGCAGCCAATGCCAGAAAGTGACTGCCCTCGTCTAACCTCATCTCCATTAGCCTTTGCCCTAAAAAAACAACCCAATAGCTTACGAAATAACGTAACACTTAGTCATCAGGCAGCTCTGTATAGCAGTAAAGACCCTATAGCAACACAGATCAAAACCGGCAGCAAAACAGACAACACCGGCGGGAAACCAAACACCAGGCTGGAAGGCCCCAGCAGGCTCTGCACAATCATGAATATAACCCCGGTAATCACCCCCGAAAAGATTCTCAGCCCCATACTGACCGAGCGCAAGGGGCCGAAAACAAAAGAGATTCCTACCAGTACCAGGGAAAAAACAGACAACGGTTGCAGTGCTTTTGTCCAGAACGCCAGCGCATATTCACCCGTATCCAGCCCCTGCTCTTCCAGATAACGGGTATAAGTATTCAGGCCGGATATAGACAAGCCATCCGGCTCAACCACCACCACTTTCAAGAGCGTTGTTGTCAGGTTGGTATCCCAGGGCTCTGTATTCACTTTTTCTGAGACCACTTTATCGCCTTGCATACGACTGAGGGTGACATCCTCAAGCAGCCAGTGATCCTGCTGATAGATCGCCCTTCTGGCAAACGAGCTTTCCTTGAGTTTCATATCATCATCAAAGACATATCGACTCACACCGTAGAGCACGCCATTAGGCTCAACCGCGTTAAAATACATAAATTCATTGCCTTCACGGTGCCAGACCCCTGCACCGGAATATTCGCCATTGTGAGATCGGGCGATATTCTTCCGGGTTTCGGCAATCTGTTCTGTGGTGGGTGCCACGTACTCACCCAACACAATACCTATGCAAATCAACACCAAAGCAGGCTTCATCACTGACCAGACCATCCGCCACAACGAAACACCTGCCGCTCTCATGACCACCAGTTCACTGTTTGAGGCCATGTTGCCCAGACCAGCAAGACACCCAATCAAGGCAGACACCGGGATAAATTCGTAAATCTTCTTGGGGATGAGGAGCAAAATATAGACGACCACATCCGCTATCTGATAATTAGCACGAACATTATCCAGCTCCCCCAGAAAAGCGAACATGGATTCCAGCACCACCAGAATCAAAAGCACCACGACCATGGAAGCCATTACGTTCCATGCGATATAACGGTCCAGCTTACGCATGAGTAACTTTCCTTCTGGCAATCATAGCCTGCAAAGGCTCCTGAAAATAAAAGATCAATCCAAGCAGCAGGTAAATCCCATGCACCCACCAGACACCCATTTGTGGGGAAAGACGCCCATCATCAACCATTCCACGACTCAAAATCAGCAACGCCAGATATAGCAGATAGAGCAATACACCGGGCAGGAGTTTCACGAAACGACCCTGCCTGGGATTCACTTTTGAGAGCGGGACGGCCAGCAACACAATAATCGGGATCAATAATGGCAGTGACATTCGCCACTGCAACTCCGCTATATAGGTGGAATTATCCGAGCCTAGCAATGTCGAGGTGGGTAGAGCCTGCTCTTTACTGATCTCTTCAGCGACCGCACTCTCTTCCATTCGGATGCCATAGGTTTCATACCGGGTCACCCTGACTTTCTTGCCGCCGGGCGTCAGATCGTAACGATAGCCATCACTCAGGATCAGATATCGCTGTCCGGCCTCCTCCGTGGTAGATATACGACCACGCTCTGCCAACACCAGGGACATCCCTGTACTGTCACGATCGGCTGACTGGTGAGCAATAAACACCTTGTCCATCTGCTGATTGTCATCTGTCAGCGACTCGGTGTAAGTGACCCGGTTAGCTCCCTCAAACTTTTGAAACCGACCCGGCACCAGTGTGTCGAACTCAGTCATGGAATCCTGCTGATGAAGAATGGTTTCGACCTGCTTTATCCCCCAGGGAGCGACAAGAATACTCAGAAGAGCCACCACTATCATGACACCCAGGGCGGGAATCATGGTCATGCGCAGCAACTGTCCCTGACTGACACCACAAGCCCCCATAACTGTCATTTCATTTTCTGCGTAGAGCCTGCCATAAGCCATGATAATGCCCAGAAACAACCCCATGGGAATAATCATCACCAGGAACTCGGGCATTCTGTAACCCATGATGGCAAAAAGGATGTCGGCGTTCAGCGAGCCATTGGCAGCCTGTGCAAGATAGTTCACAAAACGGCCACTCATGATAATCAGGAGCACAACACCGGTAACGGCCAATGTGACCTTGAGCATTTCTTTGGCCAGGTATCGAAAAAGGATCGAAGGCATGATCTTGAGTTACTGTTTCCGCCGGTTCATTGAAAGTAAAACTCACTTACCTGAGAGATACGGTAAGTACTATGGTTCCAGATGAGAGAGCAGTCCTGGCTACTTGTCGACCATCAAAACACGTTTTTTCTGCCCGGAAAGACAGTTGTCGACACATTGATACAATAAACGGACTAAAATCTATCTCTGAAAGCCTTGCGGGAATTCACTTCTTGTGCAAGCTCTGTTCAAATACCCGACCTGACAATTATCCAACAAACCTGTTCGAGTTTATAGCCCGGATGAAAGAAGTCTCATCATTTACATTCCTTTTGCAAAAAAAGGGTGTAGCCGCAAGAGTCACACAGGGCTAACTCAGGTGTCTGTCGGTGCCATCGAAATCGTAACTCTTGGCTGCCAGCGTCAAAGGCACAATCAGGAGTATTTATCAGGGATTTGTCAGAAAGATTAACAGGAGATCGGGGGCATCCCCGTGAGTTATAACTGGACAAGTGTCCTATGGGAGCAACCATGCAATTTATCGTAAAAAGCGGAGCGGTAGAGAAGCAGAAAACTGCCTGCCTGGTTCTGGGTGTGCAGAAGAAAAAGCTTACCGCCTCAGCATCAGCCGTAAACGAGGCCAGCAAGGGTGCCATCGACAACATTGTCAAACGTGGCGACCTCAAGTACAAGGCAGGTCAGACCCTGTTGCTCCAGCACGTTCCGGAAATCCCCTCTGAGCGAATTTTGCTCTGTGCGACCGGCGAAGGAAAAGCACCCCTGAAAGAAAGTGAGTTCATCAAGCTCGCCCAAGCCGTTGCCTCTGAACTGAAGACGGCCTCTGCCAAAGACGCACTGGTGTCTCTGGAAGATATCGATGTAGATGGCAAGGACCACAGCTGGAAAGTTCGCCAGCTGGTAGAAGCCGTTGTCTATGCATTCTACCGGTTCGACGAGTTCAAGAGCAAAAGTGCCGATGCACTGACATTGAAGAAGGTCACGTTTCTGGCTGAGCGCAAACAGGCAAAAGCTCTGAATCAGGCTATTGCTGAAGGCCAGGCCATTGGTGAAGGCCGTAACCTTGCTCGAACTCTGGGCAACCTGCCTGGCAACGTCTGCCACCCGACTTATCTGGCAGACCAGGCCAAAGCTTTGGCGAAATCCCATGCCAGGATGACCGCCAAGATTCTGGGCGAAAAACAGATGTCTGATCTGGGTATGAACTCTCTGCTTTCCGTAGGCCAGGGCTCCGATCAGGAATCCAAGTTGATCCTGATGGACTACAAAGGCGGCAAACGTGGCGAGAAACCAATAGTCCTGCTGGGTAAAGGCATCACCTTTGATACTGGTGGTATTTCCCTGAAGCCAGGGGCCGCCATGGACGAAATGAAATTCGACATGTGTGGTGCAGCCAGTATTTTTGGCGCCATGCAGACCATTCTGGCACTGAACCTGCCCATCAATATCGTGGGCATGGTCGCCGCCGCCGAGAATATGCCCAGTGGCAACGCTACCCGTCCGGGCGACATCGTAACCTCAATGTCGGGTCAGACCATTGAGATCCTTAATACCGACGCCGAAGGCCGCCTGGTACTCTGCGACGCTCTGACCTACGCTGAGCGTTACAAGCCCAAAGCTGTGATCGATGTTGCCACACTTACAGGTGCCTGCGTCATTGCCCTGGGTCACCACACCACCGGTCTTCTGAGTAACAATGATGAGCTGGCTGAAGCACTGCTGAAAGCCTCCAAAGACGCTTCTGACCAAGCCTGGCAGCTGCCAATGGGTGAAGAGTACCAGGCTCAGCTGGATTCCAACTTTGCCGATATGGCCAACATCGGTGGCCGTTCGGCTGGCACCATCACAGCCGCCTGTTTCCTGGCGCGCTTTACAGAAAGCTACCCATGGGCTCACCTGGACATCGCCGGTACGGCATGGACTTCCGGTAAAGCCAAAGGCGCTACCGGTCGGCCCGTCCCCATGCTGATTCAATATCTGCTTAACCAGCTTTAATACTCTTTGGGGTTGCGGATCGATGGAGACTCACAACCCCGCTTTCGGAAAAGCTTCAACGCAGCTTTCAATATCCGACTCACGACGGATAGAAGTCAGCGACCTTTCAACCAGCATCATTTCCCATTACACTCAACCTCATGTCCCGAGTAACCTTCTATTTGCTGCAACAGCAGTCAGCACAAGCCGTTAAAAAATTCGCCTGTCGGTTGACCGACAGAGCGTGGCGTAATGGTATGGCTGTTCATATTCATACGGATAATGACATCCAGTGCGAAACTCTCGACCGACTGCTTTGGGAGTGGCGTGAAGATAGTTTCCTGCCGCACCAGATCATCAACAGCAAAGCCACGGGGGCGCCGATCACCCTGGGATATAAACCACCGAAATCGATGGACGACAACACCCTGCTGATCAATCTGTCCAATCAAATTCCGGCCTTTTACAAAAACTTTGTCCGAACTTGCGAAATTGTTGATCAGAGTCCGGGCCCGGTTGAGGTTCTCCGTGAAAAGTTCAGGGCTTACGTTGCAGACGGCATCCAACCAGAAACCCACCAAATACAGGGTTAAAGCCATTAGCGGGTAAAGCACATGAGCCAGAAAAAGACGGAAGGTCTGCTGGATGAACAGGAAAGACTGAAAACCCTCTTAAAGAATGAGATAGATCGTAATGATCATCTCAATCAACACATCCCTGTTCTCACCGACCTTGCTGACCAGGAAGAAACCAGACAGACTGTCACAATTCTGGATGTCACAGAGAATTATCAACAGACTGAACCGCAGGAACCGCCTACTCTGAAACCTCCGCTTAACCGCGGCGTCAAACAGTCAG
>NZ_JAHHPN010000374.1:0-1145 GCF_024606325.1 Endozoicomonas sp. ONNA1 | reverse complement strand
AATCTATGGCAAGAAGGACGAACGATCATGGGAAGAAAAAGCCACTATTTCCCATAACGCTAGTGTCAGTTTTGCCACCTTCAGCAAAGATGGTCGCTATCTAGTAACCACCAGTTGGGATCAAAGGGCAAAAATCTATGGCCAGAGTGACGATGGGTCATGGGCAGAAAAAGCCATCATTCCACATGATGAGACTGTCTACTCAGCCACCTTCAGCCCCGATAGCCGCTATGTGGTGACCGCCAGCCTGGATAGGAAAGCGAAAATCTATGGCCAGATAGACGATGGGTCCTGGCTGGAAAAGGCCATTGTTTCCCATTTTGTTTCAGTTACCTTCAGCTCCGATAGTCGCCATGTGGTGATCACCAGAGATAATGGCAGTGCAAAGATCTATAGACTGGATACCGATGGATCATGGGAAGAAGAAGCCATCATTTCCCATAATGGAAAGGTCAAGTCAGTCAAATTCAGTCCCGATAGTCGCTGTTTAATGACCTCCAGTGACGATAACAAGGCGATAATCTCTGGCCAGGATAAAAACGGATCATGGCAAGAAAAAGCCACCATTTCCGATTACCTGAGTCACTGCTCAGCTGGTACAACAGCCTGGGAGTTTCTTGAATCAATTTCCGGTTACCTAAGAAAGTGCTCAGCCAAATTCAGCGCCGATAGCCGCCATATGGTGACCGCCAATTTAGGTGACAAAGCGAAAATCTATGGTGAGAAGGACGATGGATCATGGGAACAAAAAGCCATCATTTCCCATAACAAAAATGTCTACTTTGCCAAATTCAGCCCCGATAGCCGTCATGTCATCACCTGCAGTAATGATCTCATGATGAAAATCTATAGCCTGAAGATCGATGGATCATGGAGAGAAAAAGCCATCATCTCCTATGATTGTTTTATTACATTAGCAACCTTTAGTGTCGATGGCCGCCATTTGGTCACTGTCAGTGTCGATGGAACGTGGAAAATTTATGGTCAGAACAGCGATGGATCATGGGAAGAAAAAGCCAGCACTTCCCATCCTGGTATTATCCGATCAGCCACCCTCAGCGCCGATGGCCATGTTTTGACCATCCATCAAGATGAGACGGCGAAAATCACTGAACTAAGTATGAATGAATGATGGTTTGCTGTTA
>NZ_JAHHPN010000373.1:0-1354 GCF_024606325.1 Endozoicomonas sp. ONNA1 | reverse complement strand
TTATTATACATATCAATACCCGGACGAAGTTGCAGGTTTAATTTTTCTTGATCATCCTCATGAAGATTGGTTTAGTTATGTACGAGAAAATTGGTCTGCTGAAGAAAAAGAGCAATACTTTAAACGGTGGAATCCAGAAATTACCAGTCCAAATGAGGTTGGAAAAATCGAGGCAACCCAATACGATAATAATAATGACCTTATTCGGGGGAAAAAAATTCCAGCAGATATGCCTGTGTTAATGTTTACAGGTAGAAATTTATATCATTTTAGAAAGCATGAGGCAGGAATAGTTGAAGACACACAATGGTGGATTGACGCGCAGTCGTCATTACTTGATGGTGCTAATAATGCCAGGCATGTGGTAGATCTTGAGCTTGAACACTTTCCTCATAATACGAAACCAAAAAAGGTACAGAAGGAGGTAAACCTGTTCATTGATGCTATTATGGAACAGCGGTTCTAAGCGTTGAATAGGAGATGAAGCTGTAAAGATTGTTAAACTTCGGGTATCTTGGTCTTTGCTAACGCATCATCCAGCAAGTTTTGTGGAATGCTATTTTGACAAATGCCTCCTGATTCAGTGATCGAATCCCCGCCGTTATAGGATTCGCAACCTGCAACCATACCCGAGCCTGGCGTGTAGTAAATTCGATTGCCTGTGGAGGTATAATTGGAACCGTCACCATCACCCAACCTTACCCCTACGCCGGGAAGCGGCGAATCGTACAAAACGGTATTATTTCTGACGGTAACATTATCTGACTGCGGCAGATCAGGATAGGAATTTTCATCCCGATTAGGAACTCTTATAACATTTGCACCATGTGATGATGCCTGATGCACAACGGTATTGTCCTCTATGACAACATCCTGGCAAACGGCGCATCCGATTCCCACATTGCCGACGTTTACCACTGTATTTCCTCGAATCCTTAAACCTGGGAACTCCTCCGGGAGCCCGCCATAACCGTTATCGACAGCGATTCCCCAGCAAGATGCATGCACTGCATCAGGGTCTTCCCAGATCACGTTATTTTCAATCAGCAGGTTGGTATTAGCGCCATGCACCACTAGTGATGCCCCGCGGCACTCACCCCCGATCATCGTGCTTTGATACACCCAATTGTTTCTGATAGTTTCGTTAATGCCACTCTTACTAATATATATATTGTGACTCAAGTTAGGCGCTTTCCAACCATTGTTAACAAATACGGAATTCTCAATTAGAAGATTATCACCCCCACCTAACCAGCCCTGGCCGTAGTTGTCATGAATGAAAACCCTCTGGACTGTCAAATAATTGAGTGTTCCGACTCAACGAGGATGCGGAGGGTTAAAAAAACTTTTTTTT
>NZ_JAHHPN010000372.1:0-1593 GCF_024606325.1 Endozoicomonas sp. ONNA1 | reverse complement strand
ATAACTACGGCGATGCCCAGGCGGGCAAATACCTCTCTGAAGTTCAGGGAGAAGAGGATGTTTTGCGTACCTGTCTTAAGGTTATGGCGTCAGGTTACCGGCCTGAAGTCTGTCCTGAAGGTATACCTCAACCCATGGCACTGATCATCCAGCAGTGCATTGATTGCCGATATGGTGGGGTCGCCGCGAGCTTTCAATCCTTTCAGGATGATACTCTCAGGGTTGAGTATGGACCTGGTCAACCCAGAGGCGTTGTGGCAGGGCAGTCCGGTAACACGGCCCACCGAATCGATATTGCTCGCATAGAAGGCGCTGACATCTGGGAATACTTTCCCGGGATGTTTTCCAGCCACTTCATCCTTCGCAAAAACGCGGATAATAACGGCTATCTGGAAAAAAGAATTCATGATGCGGATGTCCCATCAGACGGCGACGGGCAGCGACTCAGTGATGACACGGTTTCAGAACTCAAGGAGATGGTGATAAAGCTGGAAAACCTGTTGTTCTGCCCGGTGGATGTGGAGTTTGCCATCGATCGTCAGGGTTGCCCGTTTGTGTTACAGGTACGCCCCGTTACCCGACTCTCTGGCGGTATGGATTTTGCCATGCCTGTACCCGAAGACAGTCTGGCCAGTGGCGAAGCCGTAAGCGAAGGCTATTGCACCGGCTCCATCTGGCTGGCCAAAGAACAAGACGCAGTCGCCATGCCAGATGGAGCCATTGTCGTCGCCCACCACGCTGAAGAGTGGATGCTTGTGCCTGAGTTCCTGAAACGGGCAGGCGGTTTTATTATTGCCGAAGGAGGGTTTAATGATCATGTAGCGATCCTCATGAGACAGGAAAAAACACCCTTAATGCTCGCTGGCGGTGAGTATGAGACAGTGGTCGCTCAGGATGGCCAGCAGGCGACACTGGCCTGTGCTCGCTTTAACAGTAAATCTGGTGCCTTCGTTGTGGCTGGTGATATTACCGAAAAACTGGCCAGTCACAGAAGCCTGTCCTCTGCTGTTTCTGATGTGCCGTTAGCAAAAGCCGTCCCGTCACGGGATGATTTGTCTCCCCCTGAAGGCACATTCTGTGAGGTCGCCAGCGGTTTTCAATGGCTCACAGATCAAAATGCCCGTCTGCTGGCATTTTTTGCCCCCGGTGGCGGACTGGATTGTCTAGCAAACCCGATAAAACTGAGCATGTCGCCACAACGATCAAAGTTACTGGCTGAGACCATAGATAACGTAAACCGGCTGATTCAGGGGGCTGAAAAACTGCTGCATGGGTACCGGGCATTCTTGCAGTTGGCGATTGAAAGCCGTTCATCCGTGGTTGATCAATTGCTGAACGAATTACCACAATTGATCTGCCGGTTCGGTACGTTGAAACAGACCATCCGATCGGTATTAAAGAGTATCATTCAGCCAATGCGAGCCAGTGAAGAAGGGCGGATATACCGGCGAAGTTTTCGTCAATGGATAGAAGACTGCTATCAGCTCCAATGCCATCTTCAGGCACTCAAACCCAATACGGCTGATCAGGTGCGAAGTGTCCATGAGCTGATTTTTACCCTGCATCAGCGCTTTGTAGAGGCGCTGGCACCGG
>NZ_JAHHPN010000371.1:0-30924 GCF_024606325.1 Endozoicomonas sp. ONNA1 | reverse complement strand
TTAAACTAGAGCTGATAATACCTGAGTTATTCGATATGGCCTTACCTGCAGAAATTCTTGTACAAGAGCAAAACGACACAAATAATAGAGAAAGCCTTCAACCATCGCATTTTGTATCATTTAATTTAGATAACGGAGTCAGAGTACAATACCACATTTATCAAGTGTCCACCCATAATATTCAGGTATTAGCGATTTTGGTCAGCACTCATGGTTATACCCTGACACTGTCGGTTGATGATTATAATGTCGAAGCTAACCAACCTCCTCCACATTATGCGGAATTACCAGAAAATTATCGTTGTAACGGAGCATGTAATTGTGCTGCCTCAAGAATCATCTCTGATGAGCATTGAGCATTTAATGACAGACATAGTGCCATTTCCAGTTCTACGCACTCCGATGAATCATTCAAATAGTTGTTAGAAACCTCAAAAAATTGTTATATGAACGTTTTTGGCTATTCTTAACCGCCAATATCAAAAAATTAACATTAGCCACGAATAGGTAATTGACAATGAAAATAGACGTCAGATCAATTATTTTACTTTTTCTCTGCCTGCTATCATCTTATTCAAACTCAGAAGACTTACACTTTAACTGGAAGCTGGAGCAGCAGGGTAGTTTATTACTAAGCGGCACAGCCACATCATCCACTCATACCCGTCATAGTAATGCAAGAGGATACACTGAAGATGAACCTTCTCTAACATGTGCTTTATTTTTGGTGGATAATTTTGCTGACTACAAAGTAATTTCATTCACAAATATAGAATTTAATCAGAATAACTTACATAATCTTGTGCCAGATTTTTTTAATGGCTTATTAGGAAGTGGCCGTCATAATCTCAAACATAGTTTCGAGACTCATTACACACTAAGAGGTCAAACGACAACAACAGCATATACTATTGCTGAAGTCTTATATTGCATGTTCTGTCCTATATGCTTTAGAACTAATCCGTTGATTTTTGAAAACACGGCAAATAATGAAGAGAGAGTGAGAGCGCTGGAAACAGCAACACCCAACCAAATGCCAGAATATGTAACGATCGATAACCGCTCTATAACACATACAAGCGTGACAAATGATCGTCAGATGCTTTTATTGTCAAGCACAGAAGCCATAGACGACAACACTCATATATTTGATCTTTTCCTTAATACTCCAGAAGCGCAAAAGTGGATAATCGAGCATCTAAGCCCTACAACCGACATGGTATTGGAACTGTTAATACCTGAGCTGTTCAATACAGCTATACCTGCTACGATTCTTGTGCAAGAACAAAGCGGTGAAAATGATAGTGAAGATGACAGTACATGCTTGCAACCAACACATTTTGTATCATTATATTTACTTAACGGACCTAGCGTTAAATACCACCTCAAGAAACTATCCACCAATAATATTCAGGTATTAGCGATTATGGTTAGCATTCATTATTATACCCTGACACTGACAGTTGATAATTATGATGTTATAGCTAACGAGCCTCCTCCACATTATGCGGAATTATACGAAAGCTGTCATTGTAACGGCGCATGTAATTGTGCCAACTCAAGAAACAATAGAACTGATGGCTCAGATAATCAGGTTGGTACTACTTTCAGTAGCCATATGTTTTTTCCTCGTACCCACTAGATAAAGGATCCGCAAGTATAAGTGATTGATGAATATTGGATGTTTATTTAAATGCATAATTCCATTTCTCAGCACCTTGAGATGCTAAGTTTCTATCTCAGAACCAGTAGGAATCTCAAAAAAATCAGTTTATTGAACTGTGTGTGCTACTCTTAACGGCCAATGTATAAAAATTGATATGAGTAACAAATAGGTAGTTGACAATGGAAACAAACGTCAGATTAATCATTTTATTCTGTCTGTGCTTGCTATCATCTTATTCAAACTCTAATGACTTGTACTTTAAATGGAAGTTGGAGTATTTTGATCAATTAGTACTCAGTGGTACAGCCACATCATCCACTCACTCTAGTCATGGCGATCCCACAAGAGAATGCTATTTCGATGACCCTGCTAAATGTTTTAGTGATAATTCCTGTGATTATCTTGTCAGTTATGACTTGGCTTCTTCCACTAATATAGAATTTGATCAGCATAATTCGGCTCATACTGTGCCAGCATTTTTTCATGGCCTATTAGGAAACAGCCTTCATAACCTTCAACATACCTTCCATACTCGTTACACATTAAGAGGTCAAACTGCAACAAGGGACTCCATTGTTACTCAGTTTTTAGACTGTTTTTGCTGCCTTCTTTGTTATACGGGTTACGAGACCGTTTATCAAAACTTGCTAAACCTGGAAGAAAAAGTAAGAGCACTGTCAGCAGCAACACCAGACAATTTGCCAGAACATGTCACTATTGATAGCCGCTCTATATCTCATACCGCTGTGATCAATAATTATCAAACGCTTTCATCGTCAACCACAGAAGCTATAGACGATAATACCCATATATTTGACCTTTTCCTGAATAATCCAGAAACAAAAAAATGGATAGTAGAGCATCTAAATCCAACGACCAATCATATGTTGGAATTGATAATGCCCGGCTTAATCAATACAGCTATACCAGCTACAGTTCACGTGCAAGAACGAGACAGTGAAGACGATAGTGAAAACTTGCAAGCATCACATTTTGTTTCATTGAATTTTCTGACCGGAACTAAAGTGCAATACCACCTTAAGAAGTTATCCACCAATAATATTCAGGTACTGGCGATTCTGGTTAGCTCTAGTGGCTACACCCTGACACTCATTATTGATAATTATGATGTTATAGCCAACCAGCCTCCGCCACTTTATGCCGAGCTACCATTACAGTTACCATTACAAAAAGCCTGTCATTGTAATGGGGCATGTAATTGCGCTACCTCAAGAAACAATGATACCAGGCCCGATTCTGAAGACATGTTGAATAGGGAGTTGTTCCACGCCCAGAGTAATATGATTACTGAAGATGGTATGCCGGAAGAAGTGAGACAATTGGTGCTAGCAGCGCTGCTCTTACCGAAATGGAAAAACGATCATGAACAGCCCAATACGGAGCGGTAATCAACGTCAGGTTGAAAGTCAAAAAACAAAACACCTGCCTCTGATGACTATTGGGCATTTATTAAAAGACAGAACTCCATTACTCAGTTCAGTGAGCCCCCATGAGTCATTCAGGTTGTAAAGTGAGCTTCCATCTGGGAATTATTAGCAACCTGCCCAAGTTTTATAAGTTGTACAAGGACGTCTAATAGTGTTAAAACCTAAAAAGTTTGTTATATGATCTATTTGAACTATCCTTGATCGCTGATGTCTCAAATCAATATCAACAACAAATGAGTTGTTAACAATGAAAAAAAACGTCAGATTAATCCTTTTACTCTGTCTCTGCTTGCTATCATCTTATTCAAACTCACAAAACTTGCACTTTAAATGGAACTTAAAGTATTTCGATCGTTTAATACTCAGTGGTACAGCCATATCATCCACACACGTCAGTCATAGCGAGATAACAAAAGAGTGCTATTGGCAGCATGTCCTCACTAAATTTTTTAGTGGTATATCTGGGGATCACTTTGTCAATTATGATCTGGTCTCCTCTACTCATATAGCATTTAATCAGTTCGACTCAGCCAGTAATCTGCTGGCTTATTTTCATGAGTCGGCTTATTTTCATGGCTTATTAGGAGATGGCTTTCAAGATCTTCAGCATATCTTTCGTACGCGTTACACACTAAGAGGTCAAACGACAACAATAACACGTAATATTGTTCAATTATTATATTGCATTTTCTGCTTTCCTTTTTTTTTGAGAAGCGAGACGATTAATCAAGACATTCCAGAGCAGGAAGCGAGAATAAAGGCGCTGGAAGCAGCAACGCCAAACCATTTGCCAGAACATGTAAGCATCGATAGCCGCTCTATAACCCATATAGCTTTGACCGATAATATTCGAAGGCTTTTATCGTCAAGCACAGAAGCTGTAGACGATGATATCTATATATTTGACCTGTTCCTGAGCAATCCGGAAACACAAAATTTGATAAAAGCACATCTAAACTCTGAGACCTACAAGACGCATGAATTTATTATAATACCCGGGTTATTCAATACAGCCAGACTTGCTGAGATTGTCGTAAAAGAGCAAAGTAGTGAAAACGACAGTGAAGGTGACGATGACCTGAAACCAACAAATTTTTTAACATTAATCTTTCGTGGCGGACCTGTTGTGCGATACCACCTCAAGAAATTACCCACCAATGACATTCAGGTATTAGCGGTTTCGGTTAGCTCTGATTCTTATATCCTGTCATTTGTTATTGATAATTATGATGCTTTAGCTAACCAACCTATGACAACTTATTATTCATCGGAAGGACCATTATTCTTCGTCGAACCCTGTCATTGTAGAGGAGCATGTAACTGTGCTAACTCAAGAAATAATCATACAGATGAATCAGATTATCAGAATGACAACATGAATGAGAACATGAGTGACAGCATCACTGATAGTGTGTTTTTTACTCTGGAGCAGTCAAAATGAGTACAAGGTTGTAAAAACCTCAAAAAAAATAGTGAGATGAGCTGTACGTGCTATTCTCAGCTGCCAATGTCTGAAGATTGATATTAGTAACAAATAGGTAGTTAACATTGAAAACAAACGTCAGGTTAATCATTTTACTCTTGCTTTGCTTGCTATCATCTTATTCAAACTCAAATGACCTGCACTTTACATGGAAGCTGGAGCATTTGGGGCGATCAGTACTCAGTGGTACAGCCACATCATCCACTCATTCCAGTCACAGTGAGGGTACAAGAAAATGCTATTGGGATGACCCCACCAGATGTTTTAGTTATATTTCCGGGGATCGTTTTGTCACTTACGGACTGACCTCTTCCGCTAATATAGAGTTTAATCAGCATAACACGGCCAATCGTGTGCCAATTTTTTTTCGTGACTTATTAGGAAATGGCCAACATAACTTTCAGCATCGTTTCCATATTCGTTACACATTAAGAGGTAAAACGAAAACAACAGCACGTAATATTATCCAAATGTTAAGCTTTTTTAATACGCCTTTTATTTCGACTAGCAGTATGTTTTTTCAAAACTTACCAAAGAATGAAGAAAGGGTGAAAACGCTGGAAGCAGCAACGCCAGAGAGTTTGCCAGAACATGTAAGTATCGTTGGCCGCTCTGTATCTCGATCTTATATAGCCGTGACCGATAATGATCAAAAGCTGTTATCGTCAAATACAAAAGCAATAGACCATGATACCCATATATTCGACCTTTTCCTGAATACTCCAGAAACACGACAATGGATAATAGATCAGCTACTAAACTCTCTGACCTACAGGACGTTTAAGCTGATAATTCCTGAGTTATTCAATACGGCCAGGCCCGCTAATATTCTTGTGCAACAGCAAAGCATTGAAGATGATAGTGTAAACCTGCAACCGTCTCATTTTTTATCATTATATTTTCAAAAAGGAACTGTCGTACAATATCACCTCAGGAAATCACCCGACAATGACATTCAGGTATTAGCGATTTCGGTTAGCTCTAAATTTTATACCCTGACATTCACCATCGATCATTATGATGCTTCCGCTAAAGCTAACCAACCTCCTCCACATTTTGCACAATTCCCGGGAACAGGAAACTGTTACTGTGGTGGAGCATGTAATTGTGCCACCTTAAGAAATAATAATACCGGAGCCACTCTTGCAGAGCTGGAAGCAGCGTGTCACTGGCCGGAAGTGGAAAACACGCTCACCATGAAGGATGCTCGTGAAATATTACGCTCGATGGTATCACAATACAAGGATGGCGATTTCAATATGGAGTTGCACCGCTCCTCGCGGCTGAAACGCGAAGACAAGCCCACTAAGAAGAAAATTCACGTCTTATTACCAGACTCCCGGGAAACCGAAGACGAGGATGGCAATTTCAATATGGATGCGTTCCGAACCACCTACACCCTGTTTAATGAACAAGAAATGCCCCAAGAGGAAGAAGAGAATGAAATGCATAGATACCCGGAATGTCAAGACGCGGATGACGAGTTTAATGTGAAGCAGTAATGAACATCAGGTTATGCTACGTTCACATTTCTCAGGGAGAATCGTCTTGCCGCTAATCAAGAGAAAACCCTATCCACGGGTTGAGAAGTTTATGAGACATAAATCAACAGCATTGCTAAGAGCTATCATTGTAAGCTGATAGATAACTCCGTCGTTGGGAATAGTGATGGGCTTAGACCGACGACAATTATATAAAGACGGGTAAAAGCAACGATACCTTAACAAAAAAACCAAACACTTCTCTTTTTTTTAAACATTCAGGTACGGTTAGTTATCGTTAGAACTCCAGAAAGTTTTTTCACATAAGTCATTTGAACTATTCTTAACTGCCAATATCTAAAATTTTACTAATGATAAACAGGTAGTTAAAAGTGAAAACAAACGTCAGTTTTAT
Organism: Endozoicomonas sp. ONNA1; assembly: GCF_024606325.1. NCBI lineage: Bacteria > Pseudomonadati > Pseudomonadota > Gammaproteobacteria > Oceanospirillales > Endozoicomonadaceae > Endozoicomonas > Endozoicomonas sp. ONNA1. The sequence continues at coordinate 24,431 of NZ_JAHHPN010000371.1, read as the reverse complement.
TGTTTTATTCCTGCTTTGCTTACTATCATCTCATTCAAACTCAAAAGAGTTACAGTTTAACTGGAAGCTGGAAAATCATGGCCATTTAACACTCACTGGTACAGCCACATCATCCACTTCCAGCGAGTATAGTGATGGTGTAAGAATGCGTAATTATGATGACTCCGATCAACTGGACTCTGTTGATACCGGGCGTGATTGCGACCATTATGACGTATTTTCTAAAACTCAAATACATTTTAACCAGACTAATACTAGTAATAATGTACCAGATTTCTTTTATAGCTTATTTGGCAACGGCCTTAATGACCTTAAACATACCGTCCGAACTCGTTACACACTAAGAGGTCAAACGACAACAACAACATGCAGTCTTTCAGAATTATTATGTTGCATTTTCTGTAAACCTTGTTCAGTAGCATACGAGCTACATTCACATGACTTGGAAAATCAGCAAGAAAGGGTGAGAGCACTGCAGGCAGCAACACCAAGCAATTTTCCAGAACATCGAACTATCGATAGACGCATTATGACTCATAGAGCTAGAACAAATAATCTTCAAACACTTTTTTTGTTAAGTAGAGAAGCTCTCGATGATGACACCCATATAGTTGAGCTTTTCCTGAATACTTCACAAGCACAAAAATGGATAATAGGTCAGCTAAACCGATCAACCAACCAGAGGTTAAAATTGATAATACCTGAGTTATCCCATGAAGCTTTACCGGCTGTCATTCTTGTGCAAGGTCGAAATGACAGAAGTCATAGTGAAAGCCTGCAACCATCACATTTTGTATCATTCATTTTCACTAATGGGATTAAAGTACAATACCACCTTAATCAAGTATCCGACGAAGATATTCAGGTATTGGCGATTGCGGTTAGCGCTCATGGTTACACACTGACGATGGTGGTTAATAATTACGATGTTATAGCTCACCAACCCCCTCCACATTATTCAGAATTAGTAAAAACCTGTGATTGTGACGGCGCATGTAATTGTGCTAGCTCAAGAGAAAATGAAACCGATGTCTCAGGTTATCAGAGTGATACCCCTAGTAATTATGTGCTCTTTGGACTGGAGCACTCAAACTGAACATCAGGTTAAGCTAATTCCTCTCATTCATATTTCTCAGACTTGGTAGTCATTAAGCTTATCAAGATGAAATCTGATTCTCAGGAGAAGAAAATCTTGAGACTTCAGTCAAGGATCATTTGTAAGAACCGGTATGGTCAACGGTTAATAAGCTCCGTTGTCTTGAATAGTGACAGTCAAAGACCGATGACCAAAATAAAGACTGGTAACTATACCTTAACAAAAAAAATCCATACACCTCTCTGTTTTTAAACTACTTTGATTAGTTCACAACTAATGACAAAACTGTAATATAAAAACTGTGAGGTTTTCGTTGAATAAACCATTTCCTTCTTTCTCAAACGCATTAACCCCTTCTTTGTTTCTGGCTGTTTCGTTTTCCATGTCGATGAGCTCCTATGGGTTACCAGTGGACACCTTGTGTGAAGAGTATGGAGAGCGTTTCAATCAGGCTAACTCACCCTCCAGTCTTGGCGGTGCCTATGGCGAATGGATTGATAATAAATGCAATATTACTGTTCTTCCCTTAAGTGAACATAACAAAAAAGTTTCTCTTGTCGATGTCAGACTCCCCATTGTTTTGAAACCCTCTCCGGTGTCAGACTCAGGCGTTTCCATAACGCAGGAACATCAAAAACAAAAGGAGATAGATGTCTCATTTATTTCACCATCAAACATTGAACCCACCTCCCACAAAGGCAAGTATTATCCGATCTATTCTCCCCGTGCCGGCGATGATGATTATTCTGATGGCTTAACATCGAAGAATCCTACCTTAATGGCATCTCCGGGGTATGAAGAAGAGGTTCTATTGGAACTGCCGGGCGATGTCATTATCGAAGAGGGTTTCATTATTGACCGCTCTCAACTCAAACCCACCATCAGTGGCTGCTTCCATTCGGGTCTTGCACTGTTTGGCAAAATGATTTCTGGCGACGTCTCAGGTGTTGGCTTTTCAGATATGGGTCTTCCAGCTTGTACCGGATTGTATTTGGGTGCAGCTGACTTCACAGTCCCTGACAACAAGATCCGACAAGCGCATAAAAATAAAGCCAGCTCAGGAGGAAGCAATGGAAGCGCTGGCGCCAAAAGTAAGAATAATGGCAATGGCCATAGAGGTGGTAGTCATGGACGCGGTGGAAAAAGCAGCAAAAATGGCAAAGGCGCTGGTGCCAGTGGTGGAGCCGGTGGCGGACAGGACCCCTTTCAAGGAGGTAAAGGCCCTAAGTTTATGATGGAACCGGATTTTAAGGCGTTAGTTGATGCCATAAGAAAACTTGCCAGCCTGAAAACAGAGAAGGGATTTGATCGATCATCAAGCTCGGTTAAATCACTCGCTGGACAAATCAGAAACGGTATCAAAAATTTGTCAGATGATCAGAGAGAATACATTTATACAAATTCCATCTATCAATCCATCACCCACCTGTTATGAGCAGCTAACCAGTTGGTTTCACAAATCTGGACGGTGGTTTTTTTCCATCCTGCTGCGCTCCAGTTCTGGCTACGTAAATAAGGCCAGGCTCAGTCATTGTAACTGGGATGAGTGCCTTGGTGGATGACAAAACCCACTCACCAGAATGTGCGTACCCAACTGGCCAGATACTCAAGATTTGTGTTTTTCTGAGGCACTCTTCAATGGACGATATTGTTGAGTGCTTTTGATGAAAGAACCAACGCTCAGTCATGTCAGTGACTTGAACATCACCTCAAAAAAGCTTTAAAACAAAGGATTTATGTTTAAATTCATGGCAGGATATCAGACAAGAAGCAACAACAAGAGTCTGACATTATGGAAAAGATAATTACCACAGACCGATTAATCCTCAGGGCTTTCACTCCGCAAGACGCTGGCCAGGTAGAAATACTCGCTGGAGAAGAGCAGGTAGCCAGACTGACCGAAAACATACCCCACCCCTACCCTGATGGCCTGGCAGAAGAATGGATTAAGGATAATGAAAGCCTGAGAGAAAAAAACAGTGCTTTCGTCTATGCCATCACACTGAAATCATCAGACACACTACTGGGAGCCATTGGGTTGACTAACACCACCCACACACAAGCTGAATTGGGCTATTGGCTGGGACTGCCCTACTGGGGGCAGGGGTATTGCTCTGAAGCCGGACAATCACTCATCAGCCATGCCTTTGAGCAGTTGCCATTCAACCAGATCCGCGCCAGAGCACTCACTAAGAACGTAAAGTCCGAGCGGGTACTCTTGAGACTCGGTTTTCGATCCACCTCGGAAATTCTTGAAAAAGTAAAAGAAGATATGGATACCGTAAAATATTATGTTCTGGATCGAAATCATTCAGGTTAAGTCGCCGGAAGTGGTCAGGATCAAGATTGTCACTCCGCAAGCGACGGATCACCGCATCCACTTTCCAGTTTCAACAACCATTCGGCAGTAAAAGAATTATTTATGGAAATAAAACTAGACGACCTGCAGGGCCAGGAAATTGCTTATCTTCTCCAGGAGCATCTGGATGATATGCACACTCAGTCACCGGCAGAAAGCGTTCATGCTCTGGGTATTGAGGCGTTGCGCTCGCCAGATATTACCTTCTGGTCCGTCTGGATAAACCGCAGTCTGGCCGGTTGTGGCGCCTTGAAAGCCCTCTCGCCCCATGAAGGTGAAATCAAGTCCATGAAGACCTCATCCGGCTTTCTCAGAAGGGGTGTGGCTTCGGCTCTCTTGAAAAATATTCTCAGTGAAGCGGAACGAAGACAGTATAAAACCGTGTACCTGGAGACAGGCTCCATGGACCACTTCAAACCAGCCTGTGAGCTTTATGAGCGCTTTGGTTTTGAGCCCTGTTCACCTTTTGGAGATTATCAGGAAGACCCCAACAGCCTTTTCTTTTCAAAAAAACTGTGACCCCATATCGCCGGGTATTGCCTGACGCTATCGCCCATGAGTATGAAGATGAAGCTTTGCCTAAAGTTCACACCGAAGTGCTACGACTCAACCCTCTTTTATTGACAGTGCCTGATAAAATCGATCGCTATCTGCATGATAAGCTGCCATAAAAGGCGGGCATAATCAGCCTTCTATACTGAAAATGTTTGTTTCTAAAACATAATAAGGACGGCTCTACAGGGACTGAACCATGGCCACCAGCGTTGAAAACTGCCTGAACACACTCCGACAGGACCTCCTCCGGGAAACGATTCCGACAAGCCGACAGCCGCCCGAACCTGAAGACAAGCCTCGCTGGCTCGGGAGGCGCATGGTCAGAAAGGTAAAGGACTTCGGTCTTAAACTGGCTGACATGCTCAGGGGCCGTGGCTGGCTCAGCGATAAAAAGATCAATGAGCGGGAAATTCACGAATGCCGCTGGGCCCGGAGCGTTGCCGGGGCAGGACTGGTTGACCAGCGTTTGATTCCTGTTAAAGTCCCGGAACAGGAGCTTGTCGAGCGCACTCAACTAGCCCGGGAACTCTGGCAAAAAGACCCGTACAGTTTTGCCCTCTGGTGCATTGAAAACGATCAACCTTTCCCTGAACACTTTCTGGTGGCAGAACTCATCCCCTGGCAGATGGAACAATTTGCCAGCCTGGGCCTTAATCGCAATGATGCGGCTCGCATGTCCCTGCGCCTGAGTGTTGCAGTGAAGCTAATGAATCCCCCTGAAGCCAATGATCAAGGGGAAAGCCTGACGGTATTGCCGACAGATAGCCCGGATGAGATTGAAAGAAAGGGGCGTTATCACGAAATTCTTCCCAATCAGAATCATGACCGGGAATCGGCCGATCGGTATATGGACAGTTTTATAGGCCACTATTCCCCCCGCGAGCAAATCGAACTCTTGAAAGCCTGCCGGGATGAACTGGCGACCAACCCTGACAGTCATCGACTGTCCGAGCTCAGCTTACTCAGAAAAGTGATCAGTGATCGTCAAAAACAAGAGACCGCGCAATTTCTCAGCCAGCGACAAGGCAACGATGACAACCTGATCGACTTCGATACAGAACTGGACGAGAGAGGGCGTCCAAAAAAACCGTCATGACCATAGAATTTCCCGGCTAAACAACGCGCCCGCCATCCATTTGAATCACGCGGTCCATGCGCTCCAGCATGGCCTTTTTATGGGTAATCATAATGACGGTTTTATCCCGGTATGCGTCCAGAATCTGATTCATCAAATGATCCTCACTGATCGGGTCAAGCCCCTCACTGGCTTCATCCATAATCAACACTTCACCCTTTTTCAAAAGTGCCCGGGCTATCGCGAGCCTGCGCTGCTCTCCTCCGGAAAGAGCAACCCCACCCTGCCCCAGCCATAGATCGAGCAAGTTATGGTCACCTTCAGCCGCTGCCAGACGATCCAGACCTACCGCCTTGACCGTTTCCAAAAGTTCACTGTCCTGCGCTTCGGGTCGGGCCATTTTCAGATTTTGCCTGAGCGTCGAACTGAACACGTGGGTTTGCTGGGGAATCACCGTTAACAACTGATAGAGTGAAGCCTCGGAATAGTCATTAATGGCAATGCCACCCACCTCGATTCTGCCTTCAAACCCCGTGAGCTGTCGGGTGAGGATTCGGATCAGTGTTGACTTGCCACAACCCGTTTTACCCAGTAATGCCAGATGCTGACCTGCTGGAATATCAAGACTGATGCCATCCAGAATCATCGGACCCTCTGTCTTACTGACCGCTGCGGCTGGATATTGGAAATAGACATCCAGAAAAGCAATCTGGCCTTTGAAGGCATCCGGTAGGGTTTTATCTCCAAATTCAATGGCTTCTTCTTCAAGGATTTCGGTCAGCCTCGAAGCGGCCAGTTGGGTGTTGCCAAGAAACTGGAAAGCACCCGGCAAAGGCATCAATGCTTCAAAAGCTGCCAACACCGCAAAAACCGACATAACCATAACGGGCCCGGAAATAACACCCTGCTGATATTCTCCTGCGGCAAGATACAGCATGATGACCGCTGAAATGCCAGCCCCGGCCAACATCAACGCACCACCCAGCCCTTCCAGTCTCGACATTTTTTTTTGGGTATGGTGCAGATGTTGCTCAGTAGCGTCGGTACGTTCTCTCATCCTGACTTCTGAACCATAAATTCTGGATTCAGCCATGCCCTGTAGATAGTCCAGGACTTTTTGTCTCAGCTCCCCCATCAGCTTGCCCTGTTGCCGACCACTCTTGTAACCGAGGCGGTAGAACATCAGGGGTAGCACGATCAGCCAGACGCCCATCAGCAGTATCGCCCCCCGGCCCAGTAAAGGACTGAAGAAACTCAGTCCAAGGGAAAGCAGAATAACAACCAGCACCGCAGCAGTGACCGGACTGAACAGTCTCAGATAAAGCTGATCCAGAGCATCAACGTCCGCCACAAGACGGTTCAGCAACTCAGCTTTTCGATAGCGCTTCAACTGAGTCATAGAAAGTGGAAGCAGTTTCTCGAAGAACCAGCTTCTCAGCCAGGCCAACAGCTTGAAGGTAGCATCGTGACTCACCAATCGTTCAAAGTATCGGGCAGCAGTACGACCGATCGAAAAACCTCGAACCCCCGCACCGGGAGAGAAGAAGTCAAACGTCTGAGCGGTCACAACCGTCAGACCCGCCAGAGCCGTTGCCGTGATAAACCAGCCAGACAAAGCCAACAGCCCAAGACTGAACAGCAAGGTCGCCAGAGCCAGTAACATACCCACAGACAGAGCACCCCAGTGCCTGCGATAAAGCTTTAAATAAGGCAGCAAATCACTCATTATCAAGACTCCCTGCTAAACCAGCCACAAAGGCTTGCACCACCGCAGACTCCCGTTTGAGAACACCTGGTTCACCATCGGCGACCAACTGCCCGTTTTCAAGCATCAACACTCTGTCCATCGAATCAATTTGCTTGAGCCGATGAGTGACAGTGATCACCGTACATTCCGGATCAATGGCTTCCAGAGCATCCAGAACGAGGCGCTCATTGTAGGCGTCCAGACTGGCTGTTGGCTCATCCAGAATTAACAATTTCACCGGCTCAGCGATGGCTCTTGCCAACGCTATTCGCTGTGCCTGCCCTACAGAAAGGTTACCCCCCTGTTCTTGCAGCAGAGCGTTCAGCCCCTCTGGTAACTGTTCGACAATCTCCATAGCCTGAGCCTTTGCCAGAGCCCGATTGACCTGAGACTCATCCAGATCACGACCTAATGAAACATTTTCATAGACCGTGCCATGGATAATCATGGGTTGTTGCCCCAACCAGGCGATTCTTTTACGCCAGTTATCCATTGAAAAGCTGGAGAGGTCTTCTCCGGCGACCCTGATTTTGCCCTGATAGTTCCAGAATCCCATCAGGGTATTAACCAGCGTCGACTTACCTGCCCCGCTGGGACCAATGATGGCCACCCGTTCGCCGGTCGCAATGTCAAAAGAGACTTCCTTGAGTAATGCTCTGCCTTCGACACTACCCTGAACCGTCAGACGCTCTGCATTGAGTGAAACCGGCGTCTCCATGGCCAACGAACCCTTGCCCTGATGCACCCTGGACTCTTCGCGTTCAAGCGTCTCAAGGATAAGTTCTGCTGCACCTACTGCTTTTGATTTAGCGTGATAATGCGTTCCCAGATCACGCAGAGGTTGATAAAACTCAGGTGCCAACAACAGCAGGAATAAACCGGAATAGAGGCTAACCCCGGCACCATAACTGCCAAAATTGAGATAGCCCAGAAAACTCATTCCCAGGTAAACGGCGAGAATGGCAATGGAAACAGACGCAAAAAACTCCAGCACCGTGGAAGATAAAAAGGCCAGTCGCAGAACCTGCATGGTTTTATGTCGAAAATCTTCACTGGCCGTTTTCAGAGACTCGTGCTCATGGCGGGTGCGCTGGAACAGCCTTAACGTTTCCATCCCCTGCAAACGATCCAGAAAGAAGCCTCCCAGTCGGTTCAAGGCCCGAAAATTCCGTCGATTCGCCTCAGCGGCCTTGATTCCTACCAATGCCATAAACACTGGAATCAAAGGGGCTGTCCCCAAGAAAATCAGACCGGCAGTCCAGTTCATTGGAAAGGCCACGATCAAAATGACCAAAGGAATTAATACCGCCAGAGCCATCTGTGGAATGTAGCGAGCAACAAACTCCTGTAGCTCTTCCACCTGCTCTACCACCATAGTCGACCAGCTGCCTGCAGGCTGCTCAGCAATCACCAGAGGGCCCAGAGCTTTTAGCTTGTTGAGAATGGCTCCACGAATGACTTCCCTGACAACCAACCCGGCTCTGAAACCAGTGATCTCCCTGCCCCAATGGCAAAGTGCTCGCAGCACTATGATCATGACAGTCAGCATCAGGTCATGGATCAAAGACGCCCTGACTGCGTCTTCCATCACGATCTGATGAATAATTTTCGCCAGCAACGAAGCCTGCGCCAGGAACAGAAGACCATTGATCAAGCCCAGTATGATGGATGCCAGCAACCAGTTCTGTGTAGGACTGAGCTGGCCGATCAACCATTTATAAGCCCGCTTCTCCGTGATACGTCTCATAGCAGAGGAAACAACCTGAGGGGAAAAGAAAGCTATTCTATCTGAACCAGGGTGGTTATACAGTCAGGCATCCGTAAATTACCGTACCCTTTCAGAAAGAATGGCGATAATTCACACCGGTTTCATCCAATAAGTATCCGACCAGTGGGTCATTGCAATAACAGTCGTAAGTCAAAACAACTCAACGTATAATGCCCGGCTTTAGATTCCTCTTCTCAGTGCTAATTCGGGTCACGATGCTGTCTAACATTCGCATTATTCTGATCAATACCTTTCATCCGGGAAACATTGGCTCCGCAGCCAGAGCCATGAAAACCATGGGACTCTCAGACCTTTGTCTAGTCTCTCCCCGGCGATTCCCTGACCCGGGTGCTGAGGCTATGGCAGCAGGGGCCCGGGATGTGTTGTCGGCTGCCAGGGTGTTTCAGACCCTGGATGAAGCAATTGCTGATTGCTCCGCGGTGATAGGAACCAGCGCCCGCAGTCGCAACCATACCTTTACCCGTCCCATGCTGACGGCTGAAGATTGTGCAGACAAACTGGTGACTGAAGCGGTCCGGAATCCAGTGGCACTGGTTTTTGGTCAGGAGACCATGGGACTCACTAATCAGGAGCTTGAGAAATGTCATTATCATGTCTCCATTGATGCCAACCCTGAATACCCGGTACTGAACGTGGCTTCTGCCATTCAGATTCTCTGCTACGACATTCGCAAGGCAGAATTACGCCAGAGCCAGTCGGATTTTTCCGGCAACGAAACCGAAGAGTACCCTCTGGCCCGCGAGCTCGAATATTTCTACGAACACCTGGAAGAGACGCTGAACAAGATTAACTTTATCATCAAACAGCACCCGGGCCTGGTAATGACCCGTCTTCGTCGCCTGTTCAACCGAGCCAGACCTGAAGCCAAGGAGCTGAATATGCTCAGAGGCATCCTCGCCGCTGTCCAAAAGTCAGCCGGCAGTGAAAATACTCCAGCAAAAAAAGCTAAAGAATGACCACCAAATAATTGACATATGTCGTTTTATTACTGATTCCTGACACGTATTCAATTGGGCTGCGTGGTTTGTTGTACGGTTCAGGGACTAGTAGTGACAAGCTCTCAATGGCAGATTCGCAAACAGTGCTGCCTTGAGAGCAGCAGGAGCAGCAAATGAAGACCCCGTAAGCAATCGCCAGAATTTTTTAGGGTATTCTGTTACTTTCCGGGTGTAACCGGTCAGGCGATCCAGTGGAATATCAACACACTGGTCGCCATTCAGGTCATAGCCAATGGGCTCACCTTCAGAATTATCAACCCGGATGACTTCGTAGGCAGCCTGGGCGTGGGTATCAACAAAGGGATTGTTAGCAACGAAATGTTTCAATTCCGGTTCGACGGAGCCCACCGTGACCACATCATCCGCCAGAGAAAATGTATTGATCATTCCTGTCCCGCCGTTACCGGCAATGGTATAGACCTGTATACCCTTGGCGGTAAGAGCCTCCAGAGCCATGATAATCTGGTGTGTGGTTTTCCAGACTTCATCAGTCTGTCCCATTTCCCTGACTTTATCCTTGTACTCACCCGCCCGCTCCAGCTCGAGCGGTGCCTTAAATGTGCTAATCAGCGTGGAAGACTCCCAGGAAAGAAGAACTGCATCAACGGGCTGTTTTGCGTAACGGGCAAATATATTTTTAAGGTTGACCAAAATCTCTGACATGGGTTTCTTCCCATCCAGAATCGGGTACTGAATAAACGTAATCTGGGGATGGGAGGCAATCAGCCGAACAACATCACCATGATAAAAAGGTTCCTGACGTTCATCGTCGTCTAAATCCATCATGCCATAAAGCCAGCCGTGAAGAACCCGCTCCTCATCATTTTCAAAGCCTTCGGCCGGAGGGAAAAAGCGATCAACAATCGCTACACGATAAACAGGTAACTGCAATTCGGCCTGAGTGGACAGACTCAACATAAGCATCATAAACCCGACAATCCATTGCATCGCAGCCTTTGCATCCTTTACTCATTCTTAAGTAAAGTCATCGGCTCAGGCACTGTTTTCTCAATGCGTACTTCTTAATTCGGCAGTGGGTTAACTAGCAACGAATGTTCAGGCACAATGCCTCATTATGAAAAACAGAACAACCCGCTCAATGCTTCTTAAAATTTATCGGGCTCACCGTTAAAAACGGTAAGAATTGCATGCTCACCATAACTGCGTAATAGGTACCTGAAGAGGTACTTGAGAAGTAACCAATTAGGAAAAAAGAGTGTCCGAACAACGAGATTTTTCCGGCTTTGCACTGGGTGTTATGGCCTTTACCATCTGGGGACTGGTACCCATCTATTTTAAAGCGCTGGAAAATGTGCCCCCACTTGAAGTGTTGGGACACCGTGTGTTCTGGTCAGCGATTTTGTTGCTGGCCTTACTGAAAATAATGGGTACAACTTCAGAGCTAAAGAAGATTTTCTCGAGTATCAAATTGTCGGGAACACTGGCGCTGTCTGCTATTCTGGTCGGTGCAAACTGGTTGATCTTTATCTGGGGTGTGACCAATGACAGGATTCTTGAAACCAGCCTGGGTTATTATATCAACCCACTGTTTAATGTTCTTCTGGGCTACCTGTTCCTGAATGAGAAACTGTCACCGCTCAAGCAAGTTGCTATTCTGCTGGCAACGGTCGCCGTCATCTATCAAATACTGATGTTGGGTATCGTGCCCTGGGTGGCCTTTGCTCTGGCCATGAGCTTTGGCATGTACGGACTGGTCAGGAAAACGACTCAGGTAGACGCTGTCCCCGGTCTGGCTTTTGAAACCCTGATTCTGCTGCCAGCCACGCTGGGATACTTTTTCTGGATCTACAAAAGTGGTGACCACAGTTTCCGGTTTTCGGACACTCACACCAGCCTCCTGCTGTCTCTCGCCGGACTGGTCACGACCATCCCTCTGGTTCTGTTTATTATGGCGGCCAAAAAGCTGGCATTAACTACTATAGGCATCCTGCAGTATCTTGGCCCATCCATTTCCTTTTTGGTTGGACTGTTCGTCTATAAAGAAGAAGTGACCCAGGCTCAACTCATCACTTTTGGCCTGATCTGGTTTGCCCTGATCATTTTCACCTTTGATGGCCTGCGTAAAAAGTCATCTCCAATGAACCAGAAACCCGGGTCAGCCAGAACTTAGGGCGCTGAAAAATATATTTATTCTCATTGCATTCGTGAGCCTGCCAGAGCAGGCTCACTTGCGTGAGAATCAGGAAATTGACATCACTACTGGTTTTCCCAGGACTGACTGCGAACGATCGCTTTCTTCCAGCCATCGTAGAGTTTCACACGATCTTCATCGGTCATTGCCGGAGCGTAGACTCGATCTACGGAAACCTTATCTTTTAGCTCATCGGTGCTGTTCCAGAAACCAACAGCCAGCCCCGCCAGATAGGCCGAACCTGCGGCCGTGGACTCAACAACCGTCGGACGAACCACTTCAGTGCCAAGAATGTCAGACTGGAACTGCATCAAAAAGTTATTGGCGACCGCACCACCATCGACACGCAGCTGTTTCATCTCGATACCTGAATCCTGCTCCATAGCATCGATCAGATCACGGGACTGATAAGCAATGGCTTCCAATGTTGCACGAACAATGTGATTACGGTTAGCGCCACGAGTCAAACCAAAGATTGCTCCTCGTGCGTAGGGGTCCCAGTAGGGAGCGCCCAGCCCGACAAAAGCAGGTACAACATAAACACCGTTAGTGTCTTTAACTTTACTGGCGAAGTATTCTGTGTCAGCCGCGTCACGAATCAGTCCCAGTTCATCGCGAAGCCACTGAACGGAAGCACCGCCCATAAATACGGAGCCTTCCAGAGCGTATTGCACTTTGCCATCAATGCCGAAAGCAATGGTCGTCAGCAGACCGTTTTCAGATTTAACCGGCTCACTCCCTGTATTCATGAGCAGGAAGCAGCCTGTGCCATAGGTATTCTTGGCCATACCTTTTTCGTGACACATTTGTCCAAACAGAGCAGCCTGCTGATCACCTGCAATACCGGCTACAGGAATGCGGGTACCCCCTTTGCCACCGATGTTCGTCTGGCCATACACTTCAGAACTGGATTTTACTTCCGGTAACATGGAGGCAGGAATGCCCATGGCCTTCAGCAGTTTTTCGTCCCACTCCAGCCTGTTGATATCGTAAAGCATGGTACGAGAAGCGTTCGAGTAATCGGTGACATGGACACGCCCGTCAGTTAGTTTCCAGGTCAGCCAGGTATCGATGGTACCGAACAGCAGGTCGCCGTTTTCAGCTTTTTCACGAGCACCTTCTACATTGTCCAGAATCCACTTAATTTTCGTTGCCGAAAAATAAGCATCCAAAACCAGACCGGTAGTTTCCCTGATATAGCTTTCCAGACCTTCTTTCTTCAGTTGCTCGCAGATTTCGGTTGTACGCCGGCACTGCCATACAATCGCGTTATAGACCGGACGGCCAGTATTTTTATCCCAAACGACAGTGGTTTCACGCTGATTGGTGATGCCCAGGGCAGCGATTTCGTCAGAACGGATACCTGTCTTGGCCAGAACTTCAGTGAGCACGGAGCTTTGAGTCGCCCAGATTTCCATGGGATCGTGCTCGACCCAACCCGCGTGTGGGTAGTACTGAGTAAATTCACGCTGTGAAGTACCCTCAATGCCACCATCGTGATTAAAGATAATGGCTCGAGAGCTTGTAGTACCCTGATCTAATGAAACAACGTATTTCTTCTCAATGGTCATAATCAATCTTCTTTATCATTCAGCTCTGAGCTGATATCTGGAGTGCGCCTTATTCAGCCTGTTACCCAAAACAGTGAGAAAGACTGCACTTTCCGTATAACGCCGCCTTCAGCCACATGGCGAAGGCACACCGGCTGGCGGGCTTTGTTATGTTTTCGTTGTTTGAAACTAACTTTCTAAAACAGCTTTAACCTGCTCCACAATTTCCTGAAGCCTATCAAGCAGTCCAAATCTTGAGCAAGTGGAAACAAATATAGATTCCTTGGATATGTCAACAAAACTGGATAGTATGCGCTTTACTCTCCTGTTAACATCACTGTCTGGCAAGCTATCTAGCATTGCATGGTGTCGTGCATCTGCAAAAAATCGATATTTTCCTTCAGAATCAAAAAAAGCACCAGGAGTGACAGCAGGCACATAGCGAGCTTGAAGTTCATCCAGTCCTGCTTGCGAGAACTCAGAACTATAACCTAATAACCTGAAAGGACGAGGTAAAACTCTTTTTTTGTAAACCTCAAAAGAGCCCCTGTCGGAAAAAGGCTGCTCTCTGGTGAGCAATGATGCATACAAACTTCTAAGATGCGCAATATCAAGATTAAATTCATGATTTTCTGATATATCTGAATTCAAATCACCTGCTTTTAACTTTTCTGTCAGTATTTGATCGACTAAATCCATAACAGCGTTTACCGTAGTGGTTAATGACGCATTTGCAAATGATGCCATAAACAAAGAAAAAAAAGCCACGCACCACCACTTCTTTCCCACCATGTCTTAAACTCCGAACGATTTTTCCTGATATTTAAGGATTTGATCGATTAAATCCAAAACAGAATTTATCGTAGTTATTAATGAGGCATTTGCAAATGTCGTCATAAATAAAGAAAAAAACCACACACAATAGTTTTCTTCCGACCATTTCTTAAACTCGAAACGATATTTTTTCATGTTTAAGGTAGCCTGAATTTTGAAGAAAACATCACAGAGCGTTACGTCAATGAACGAGGTTTACTGTATTATGTCGTCTTTATCTCTACCTGACCCAATGTTGTTTCGGGCTCTAATTGTTTACCTAACAGATTGATGTAAATCCATGCGCCAGCCATTGCGCCGCAGATGGGAGCCAATATTGGTACCCAGAAATAAGGATTGGATCGGGCACCGGTCAGGGCTACTTCACCCCATCCAGCCATATAGGTAAACAGCTTGGGACCAAAATCGCGGGCCGGGTTCATGGCAAAGCCAGTCAGAGGGCCAAAAGCAGAACCAATGGTTGCAATCAGCAAACCGATCAACAGCGCGGACAGCGCCCCATTGGAATCACCGTTGTTGTTGTCACCGATAGCCAGAATAACGCCCATCAGCACAGCAGTAATCACAAACTCCACAGCAAAAGCCTGCATATTACTGAGGGAACCGTGCGCGTATGTGGAAAAGATACCTGCAGTAGCCAGACTCTCTTCAGAACCACGAACAACACCCTGGGCCAGCTCATAATCGGCAAAAAGATTGCTATAAAGAAAATAAACCAATGCGGCGGAACAGAAAGCACCTAAAATCTGGGCGACGATGTAAGGCAAAACCTTATGCTTTTCGAAACCTTTAAACACAGTCAATGCCAAAGTCACTGCCGGGTTTAGATGAGCACCGGAAACACCACCGGTTACGTAAATGGCCATAGAGACGCCCAGACCCCAGACGATAGAAATTTCAAGCTGACCAAAATCAGCACCCGCCAGAACCAGTGCAGCCACACAACCGACGCCGAAGAAAATCAGAAGGCCAACGCCAATAAACTCAGACAGGCATTCGCCAAACAGAGATTTACGCATAAAAATGAGCTCCGCCACGTGGGTATGTATCCAAGAAAAAAGAGCGAGGCCTTAATGAAACTCATTACTGTTTAGCAGCCTCGACAGCGGGCGAATTATTTCAAATAACAACAAAGCTCATCAACGCAAAACCATTGATTTAAATCAATCAATGTTCACATATGTTCGTTTTTTTTCTAATAAGATCTATAAGCCTGCATTTTTGCAAAGAGTCAAGGTTCTCGCCTTGCTATTTTTTCGATTTTCGCGCGTTTCATGCCGTTATGGCGCAAAAATGCCAACGTTTTTCCAACCAGTGAGCTCCACTAAAGGACTTTCCCCAGCTGCCAGTAGGCTTCCATTTCATCCAGTGTTAACTCTTGAAACTCACGGCCTTCTTCAGCAGCCCTGAACTCCATGCTTCGAAACCGATTCTCAAACTTGTCGCAGGCTTTGCGCACTGACATATCCGCATCCACTGACAAATGACGTGCCAGATTGACACAAGCAAACATCAGATCACCTATCTCTTCTGCGATCCGGTCATTGCCCTGCCGTTCTCGCACAACTTCACGTATTTCTTCTATTTCTTCCTGAATCTTGTCAAACACGGGTTCGGCATCTGACCAGTCAAAACCGACTTTTGCGGCCGCTTTTTGCAGTTTGAATGCTCTTGTTAGCGATGGCAAAGCAGCCGGTAATTTTGACGGCATAGCAGACTCTGAAGTCTTCTCGCCCTTTGTCAGTCTCTCTTTCTGCTTGATCGTCTGCCAGTTTTCAATGACTTGATCCGTAGTAGTGTCATCGTCCGGTGACTTTCTGGACGCCAGAGTTCCATCAGGGAAAACATGGGGATGACGTCGCACCATTTTCTCCACCAGACCGGCAACGACCTGATTAAAATCAAAGAGCCCGGCCTCGTCTGCCATTCTTGCAAGAAATACCACTTGAAACAGCAGATCACCCAGCTCTTCACGAAGATTTTCAAAATCTTCACTGGCAATAGCATCAAGAACTTCAAAGGTCTCTTCAAGCGTATAGGGGGCTACCGTCGTAAAATCCTGCTCAAGATCCCAGGGACAACCGGTTTCAGGATCCCGAAGCCGACTGATGAGATACAGCAAGTCCTCAAGGCTACTCTGAGTCATTTCACTTCCTCGCGCTCGCGATGGCGGGCTACTTCAATCACATTGGGCAGTTGATTCACTTTGGCCAGCACTTTACTGAGTTGCTGCAAACTCTGAACTTCAACCGTCAACAACATATTGGCAGTGTTGTCTTCTTTGCTGGTTCGAGTCTGTACAGAAAGCACATTGACCCGTTCATTAGCCAGAACAATGGTAATATCACGCAGCAGCCCGGAACGATCATAGGCAGTGATGATAATTTCCACCGGGTACATGTATTCCGGAGAATAACCCCAGTTCACCTCTATCAGCCTTTCCGGTTCCTGCTCCTGCAGATTCAAGGCATTGTTGCAGTCCTGTCGGTGAATCGTTACTCCGCGGCCAACCGTGATGTAGCCAATGATGGGATCACCCGGCACCGGTTGACAGCAGCCCGCCATCTGGGTCAACAGATTGCCCACCCCGTCAATGGTAATAGTACTGTCAGAGACTTTTTCCTGAGGTGCCCGGGTACGGATCTCAAACCCTTTTTCTTTTTCTGGTTCCAGTTCTCTTTGTGCAAGGGCTACGGCCTGAGTGACACGATAATCGCCAGCCCCAATGGCAGCGAACATATCATCCATTTCCTTGAAAGGTGTCTGAGGCAAGATATCGTTGAAATCAACCTCTGTCAGAGCCAGGCGCTTGAGCTCGGCATTGAGCTGATGACTGCCATCAATAATATTGGAGTCGCGATCCTGCTTTTTCAGCCAGTTGGTAATTTTTGCCCTTGCCCGGTTAGTGTTGACATAACCAAGATCCGGGTTGAGCCAGTCACGACTCGGTTGAACACTGGGCGCGGTCAGAATTTCTACCTGATCACCGGTTTTAAGATTGTGATTCAGAGGCACAATGCGGCCTCCCACTTTAGCGCCACGGCATTTCAAACCCACTTCAGAGTGAATTCTGAAGGCAAAATCGATGGGCGTTGCTCCCATAGCCAGATCCACGACATGACCTGCTTTTGTGAACACATAAATACGATCCGGTTCTACATCAGAACGCCACTCTTCAGCGATGCCACCGAGATCACCCAGTTCTTCATGCCACTCCATGACATTCCGCAGCCAGCTGAGCTTTTCTTCATAACTGTCACTCTTGGCATTAACGTCCGTGCCCTTGTACTTCCAGTGAGCACAAACGCCCAGCTCGGCTTCTTCATGCATGGCTTCGGTTCGAATCTGAACTTCAAGGGTTTTGCCTTCTGGCCCAAATACGGCTGTGTGCAGGGAGCGATAACCATTTTCCTTGGGCGTTGCGATGTAATCATCAAACTCCTGGGGGATGTGGTTAAAGAGAGAGTGCACAACACCGAGAGCCGCATAACAATCCCTGACTTCTTTGGTAATCACCCGAAAAGCACGGATATCATATAGATCGCGGAAATCCAGCCCCTTGCGTTTCATTTTCCGCCAGATGCTGTAAATGTGCTTGGCGCGGCCATAGACATTGGCTTCAATCCGGGCTTCACCCAACGCTTGCTTAAGTTGATCGACAACATGATCAATATATTGCTGGCGATCGGTTCTCTTCTCATCCAACAGTCGGGCAATACGCTTGTAATCCTGCGGATTCAGATAGCGGAAGGAAAGGTCTTCCAGCTCCCACTTGATATAACCGATACCTAAACGGTGAGCCAATGGTGCATAGATTTCAAAAACTTCCCGGGCCACCCGACGGCGCTTGTCTTTATCGGCATCTCTCAAAGCCCTGATGGCACAGGTGCGCTCTGCCAGCTTGAGCAGTGCAACGCGCACATCATCAATAATGGATACCAGCATCTTGCGGACTTTTTCCAGCTGGTCCTGACTCTGATCCAGCACCTGAGTTCTGGCCGGGTTAAGTAGCTCACTGATCGCCGCCATACCCTGAACATCTTTAATCAGACGAACTACAGTCTTGCCGAAGTCCTCTTCTACCTGTTTCATGGACAGTCTGTGCTCACGGACAGCTCGATAGAGCGCAGCAGCCACCAGCGTTTCGGTATCCAGTCTCAGCTCTGCAAGGATTTCAACCATCTCAAGACCGGTTCGAAAGCAGCCCAGGCCTGCAGGCCAGACAGTGTCCGCCTGCTCACGAGCCTCACTTTCGGCCCAACGACTGAGTTCACAGGCAGCTTTGAGGCGATCCGTACCGGTCACACCAAAGCTGTCCTGCATACGCACCAGCCAGGCATCCAAATCAATGGAGCCATCAAAGCGAACAGGATGATCTTCTCTAACCTTTACCATGCAAGTTTTCCATTTATTACTTTTGGGGCACTGCCTGAATGAAGGGCACTCCTGAATCAAAACTTTTTAAAAAGTGCCATGGACTCGACATGCCCGGTTTGCGGGAACATGTCCATCACGCCTAACCTGACCAGCTTGAATCCCTGTTTTGCAAGGACTCCCGCATCTCTGGCCAGGGTTGCAGGGTTGCAGGAGATATAAAGCAACCGCTCAGGTAAGTAACCTTTCATCTGTTCAATAATTTCAATGGCACCGGTTCTGGGAGGGTCCAGTAACATTGCATCATAACGTTGATACATCCAGTCTTCCCCCGACTTATTTCCCCTGACCAGCGCTGCGAGGTCTGCCTGATAAAAACGACTGTTTTTCAGACCATTCAGATCGGCATTGAATGCAGCTCTCTCAACAGCCCCGGCATTGCCTTCGACACCAATGACAGAAGCCGCCTTTCTGGCGATTGCCAGAGAAAAGTTGCCAAGACCGCAAAACAAATCCAGCACCCGATCTTGCGGCGTTAATTCCAACCAATCCAGAGCCTGTGTCACCATTTGACAATTAATGGGCCAGTTGACCTGAGTGAAGTCTGTCGGCCTGAACTGAAACTTAAGGTCCAGCTCTGGTATCCGGTAATACAGCCAGGGATCACCCACCGGAGAGAAGAGGCAGCGAATTTGCTTATCATCCCCCATCAGGTAAAGATACAGCTGCTGCTCCCGGGCAAATGCTTCCAGCCTGTTCAAATCAGCAGGCGGTAAAGCCCTGATGTGTCTCAGCATAATGGCACGACCAGAATCAGCCAGAAACAGCTCAGCATGACTGATCGCTTCTCGTTGATTCAACTCTTGTAGCCATTCTCGCAGCAGTTTGGGCAGAGGTTGCAACGGTCCAGCCAGAACCGGACACTCCCGAATATCAACAATCTGATTACTCTGTTTCTCTCTGAATCCCAGTGATAAACGGCCTTTCTTCCACAAAACCGACAATCGGGCACGATAACGATAGCCATAAGGTTGGGAAATTAAGGGGTCAGCAACTTCCAGGGGGGTCAGCGATGAAAACCGTTGCAACTGATCCAATACAATATTTTGTTTGCCCTGAAGCTGTCCCTCACGGGACCAGTATTGCAGGCTACAGCCACCACAGGCTTTAAAATGTCGACAGGGAGGAGAGACGCGTTCGTCTGAAGCAGACTCTATATCAGCAACCCGACCACTGCTGAAACGACGTCGATCTTCTGTCAACAGGACTGCAACCTGCTCGCCGGGAAGCCCCCCTTCGACAAAGAGGGTTTTACCTTTTAAACGGGCAAGACCACGACCATCATGGGAAAGGCCGTGTATAAGAACTTCTCCAACGACCCGGCGTCTGGCGCCCGGAGAAGCCTTTTGAGATCGCATGAAACTGTATCCTTCAGATTCAGAAATACGCACGCTACCAGCCATCAAAAGCCTATTGCCCCTGACAACAAGAAACAGTGCTGGAGTTAATAACACTGCATTTTCATGGCATAACTGCGCAAAAAATGATTAACGCTGAGAATTGTACCTACAGCCGTATAAAATTTCAGTGCTGTTAAGCAATGACTGTGTAAATCTTTTTTGAATTCAGGCCCCGGCAGCCTGTCGGACGACACAAGCAGCAAACTGATTGTTGTCACGGGTTAAAGACATTGGTAGAAAGATAACGATCTCCCCGGTCACAAATAATGCAGACAATGGTGGCATTTTCCACTTCTTCAGCCAGCCTTAGTGCTCCGGCGACAGCACCACCGGAAGATAC
This sequence comes from Endozoicomonas sp. ONNA1, assembly GCF_024606325.1. Lineage (NCBI taxonomy): Bacteria > Pseudomonadati > Pseudomonadota > Gammaproteobacteria > Oceanospirillales > Endozoicomonadaceae > Endozoicomonas > Endozoicomonas sp. ONNA1. Next base: position 4,102 of record NZ_JAHHPN010000371.1, on the reverse strand, counting down.
ACCGCAGAAAATACCTTCTTTTTTGGCCAGGGTTTTCATGGTTTCTTCAGCTTCGGTCTGACGGATATCCATCACCCTGTCTACACGACTGTCATCGAATATTTCCGGCAAGTATTCTGGTCTCCAGCGACGAATGCCCGGAATACTGGCTCCGTCAGCGGGTTGCAGACCCACAATCTGGATGCCCGGGTTCTGTTCTTTCAGGAATCGGGAAGTGCCCATGATGGTACCGGTAGTCCCCATGGAACTCACAAAGTGGGTAATTTCACCGCCGGTCTGCTGCCAGATTTCAGGACCGGTGCCCTGGTAATGCGCCAGTGGATTATCCGGATTAGCAAACTGGTTAAGCACCTTTCCCAAACCTTCCTTTTCCATCTCCAGTGCCAGATCTCTGGCTCCTTCCATACCCTCTTCCTTGCTCACCAGTTTGAGCTCTGCACCATAAGCAGCCATAGCTGCCTTGCGCTCTGCGCTCATGTTGTCAGGCATGATTAAAATCATTCGATAGCCCTTGATGGCAGCAGCCATAGCCAAGGCTATGCCGGTGTTACCACTGGTTGCTTCGATCAGATTCTCTCCGGGCTTGATGACGCCTCTGGCTTCAGCCTCAGATATCATGGATAGTGCCGGACGATCTTTGACCGATCCGGCAGGATTATTCCCTTCCATCTTCAACAGAATCGTGTTTCCTCGCCCGGCACACAATCTCTGCAGCCGAATCAGGGGAGTGTTGCCCACCAGGGACTCGATTGTGGGATAATCCATACTCTCTCAACCAAAACTTCCAAAATTGACACATAACTTTTATGATGCCCCCAGCATAAATGATAATAATCCAGTCTGTACAATTATTACTTATGAAAACATCTTTCCAGACTGTTCAGCGCAGAATTCTGGTTCTGACACTGCTGCCAGGCACTCTCATATCGGCTCTGATGTGCAGCCTTTACCTTTGGGCACATTTAACCGGGCTAGACCAACAGTTGACCAAAAAGGCCAGGGATATGACCCGCAGGCTGGCGACGCTTGTTGTTTATTCAATAGAAAGCGGCGAGATGCAGAGCACCCGTGACCTTGCCATACAAACGCTCGATGATACCGACGTCAGGGCAGTCAGTCTGCTGGATCGAAATGGCAGGGAATTACTCCATGCAGGCCCCAATCTACTCTCTATAGGCATGCCCCAGCCATTACCTGAGGCTCTCTCTCTGTTCACCACAGGTGACACACTAAGAGTTATTACCCCTGTGGTTCAACTCCGTGGTGATTCAACTGAAACCATCGGTTGGCTCCAGCTTGAATACACTTATTCGGAAACACTTATAAAGAAACACAGAGCCACACTTCTGGCCATTATTCTGCTGGCTCTCGCCATTGGCGTTGTCTTGTCTCTCTGTATGAAACTGTCCCGCTCCCTGATCATTCCCATGCAATCCATCACCGATGCAATGGATGAAATCGACGTACAAGATCGGGATAGCCGACTGAAAGCCTCTCCAGGGAGTATCTATGTCACATTAGAGCTGGCGGTCAACAGACTGCTGGAACGGCTGACTCACTCCCGGGAGGCGTTGGAAAGAAGCGCTGACATATCCACCAATGAGTTACACGAAACTCTGGAAACCATAGAAATCCAGAACGTTGAGTTGGATCTGGCCCGAAAAGAAGCACTTGAAGCCTCCAGGAGTAAAAGTGAATTTCTGGCCAATATGAGCCATGAAATCCGGACACCCCTGAACGGAATCTCCGGCTATGCCGCCCTGTTGCTTGAAACGGAACTTAAATCACAGCAAAGGGAGTACCTGTCGACTATTGAGAAGTCTGCCCAGAGTCTTATGACCATGCTGAATGACATTCTCGACTTCTCCAGAATTGAGGCAGGCAAGCTCGAACTGGACAATCAGCAACTCAGTATACGGGAAGTGATTGATGATGTTCTGGCTATTATGGCCCCTGCAGCGCACCATAAATCGCTGGAACTGGCCAGCTTCATTTACGAGGACACTCCTGAAGATATCATTGGTGACAAACTGCGGCTCTCCCAGATTCTAACCAATCTCGTGAGCAACGCGATCAAGTTCACCAGTTACGGCAGCGTCGCCATTCGAGTCATGCTGGAGCAAGTGGATGACTCTGACGTCCATACACTAAAGTTTACTGTCACGGATACAGGCTCAGGCCTGACTTCCGAACAGCACTCACGTATTTTCAACGCTTTCTCACAGGCCGACTCCAGCAGAACCCGACAAGCCGGAGGGACTGGCCTGGGACTCGCTATCAGCAAAAGTCTTGTGGAACAGATGCAAGGGGAAATCGGACTCGATTCTGATCTTGGCAGAGGCTCTACTTTCTGGTTTACCATTCGAGCCCATCCAATAAAAGAGGAAAACGTATTGTTTAAGCCAGAACCCATAACTGGCTGCCATCATGTATTACTTTATGAGCCACAGGAACTCTCAAGACTTTCCATTGGGCATCAGGCACAAAGCCTGGGATTAAAAGTCACTTCGTTTCAGTCTCTGGACGAGCTGCAAACTTACGTTGAAAACCATCATAACTATGACTTGCTTCTTCTGAGCCAGGGTGATGATCGTCTGCAACGCACCGTGAGGATCGCCGAGAGCTATCTCACACAGAGCCCTGTTTTGATTCTAGCCATGGCCGGTAACACTAATCACCCTGAAACTCTGCCCACCGGGATTCACTGCCTCCTTAAACCCGTGGCCAGAAACAAACTCTTGCTGGCGATTCAGGGGATGACCTCGAATACACTCTCCGGAACCGACGTCATGCAACCCGCCAAAGCAGTATTTGAAAAAAAACTGGATATCCTGATCGTGGATGATAACCAGGTAAACCTTAAGTTACTGGAAACCATTCTGTTAAAAATGAATCAGTCTGTAACCACCGCTCACAATGGTTTTGAAGCCATTGAATACTGCCATCAGAAAATCTTCGACCTGATACTGATGGATGTTCAGATGCCTGACATTGACGGATTAGAAACGACGCGTCGAATCAGAAATATCAACAATATCTATAAACGTATTCCTGTTATTGCTGTGACTGCCCACGCACTGCCCGAGGAACGCAAACAGATTCTGCAAAGCGGTATGGATGACTATATGACCAAGCCAGTCAATACCCGGCAACTGGTCACCACCATCAGTCACTGGACGGGTAACTCGGTGCAGGCACCCGATGAACCGACTGAAGAAAATCTATCCAGACAGGTAAAACCCAACTTATCACCGATAGACGTCGAGAAGAGCATAAAGCTTGCTGCCGGCAACCAGGAACTGGCCAGAGAAATGTTGGCCATGCTACTTGGTGGTCTGCCAGAGGATTTGCAGACGATCGAAGAAAGCTTCCGAAATAATCTGCACGAGCCGCTACTGGATCGGGTTCACAGACTTCATGGTGCTTGCCGATACTGTGCAGCTCCAAGACTTCTGGAAGCCTGTCTGGAGCTGGAAACCGACCTCAAGCACAGCGCTCACCTTAATGCGCCCAACATCATTCACGGTGTGGAGGAAGTGACCAGGGCCATTAAAGAGCTTTTGGACTGGCAGCGATCAAAGGAAGCAGAAGCCATTGCCTGAACAAATTCCGGGATTAGATGTCCCGCTGCGCTGCTGAGGATTAAAATCAGGCGTGTTCGCTCTGAAACTCCTGCCGTATCAATTGCAGTTACGAGCAGACCGACTCTGCTCTCGTGACAGAATTATATCTTTCGTGGTTCCATCCGAAACCCATTGAAAATTGAGGGGTAGGTCTAATGCCCACCTTAAGGTTCAATGCTAATCAGGATTATCCCTTTTAAGGCCTGAGCCCCCTCTGGCTCTTTTGTTTGTCTTCTATCAGTCTATTTGTTGAAACTTTTTTCAAAAGCACTGGTCAAATATGTGATTAATTATGGAGATCACAGTAATGGAAGGGATTCAAACAACACTATCTGGCTTTACTTTGTCAGAATCTGACTGTGCACCAGACTGCTTCGAAGCATCCGCATTCGCTCGTTCTGTTATTTCTGTCGATCAAGACTCTCCTCCTTGCGTAGAAGATAATTCAGACATAACTGATCTTTGTTATCCTCAACTAC
>NZ_JAHHPN010000370.1:0-1218 GCF_024606325.1 Endozoicomonas sp. ONNA1 | reverse complement strand
CAGTAAAACAGCGCGTTATTAATGAACACCAGTCAGAAGAAACCAGCAAGTTCAGGCTTGTAACTTTGGCTGCAAACGAACACTGTCTGGTAGTCGCTGAAATGCCTCACTCCGGACTGAATCAATTTTCACGCTTTCACCAGCGATTACTCAGCGATATTCTTCGCGCCATTCAATTGCCAGCAGAGTCTGAAACTCTGCCTTTCAGTGACTTTGTCTGGCCACTGGGAAATATTGGCCTGATGGAGCACCTTAGTCAGAATGACTCTGCCGCTGCTGACGCAGTATGCGCCTACCTTAGTAACCAGTTTGGACTGGCCAGACGAAAAGTGGTCCTGCTCTTTGGTCAGGCAGCAGCCCGTTTTGTTATAGATCCCAACCGACCATTCAGCGAACTGAGGGGTTTGCAGAAAGGCCTTCATTCCCATCAACACTTTATCGTCACCCACGGCCTTAATGAGTTAATGAAACTTCCAGCCCTCAAGTCAGAAGCCTGGCAGGATATTTCTCCGATCATCAAAGAGCTGACCTCGTCATAATCCTCTCCACAAACGCAAAATTGATTATGCTCAGCAACCGGTGCTGGTGTCATACGCCCGATATCCCTCAGTTATCACGGAAAGAGAAAACTTATTATGCTGTCATTTAGAGCAATGACTCATCAGGACATTCCGGAGCTAGAGGCTATCGAGCAGCAAGCCGGGCCTCACCCCTGGAATCAAAAGCACTACCTGAATAGTATCGACTCAGGCTATCTCTGCATGGTAGCCGAGCACGAGGGCAGAATTGTTGCCCAGGGAGTCGTCATGCTGGTTGCAGGAGAGGCCAGCCTGTTGATTCTGACTGTCTCTCGCAACGAACAGGGCAAAGGCTTCGGCGCTGCCATGCTGAATCAACTCATCGACGCTTCAGCCAAACAGGCTGAAACCCTGTTTCTTGAGGTGCGGGAATCCAACAAAAAAGCATTCAGCCTCTACCTGAAGTCAGGCTTCAGCGAAATTGGCCGCCGCAAAAACTACTACCCGGCCAGCAAAAATCATAAGGCTGAGGACGCTATTGTTATGGCCTTGGATCTGAGTGTCAGGGAGTGACCGGACAATCACCCAGCCAACTGCCGGTAACAGGATCTCTGCCACATTCAGCAAGCAGCCACTCAAAGTACACTTCTAGCAGCCTGTCGGACTTAAGGCTGTCCTACTGCGGTTGCAATAAATTGGT
>NZ_JAHHPN010000031.1:0-16014 GCF_024606325.1 Endozoicomonas sp. ONNA1 | reverse complement strand
TGTCAGCCGTTCTCTTATGAACTGCTGCATGTCTCCATGCAGACCAGACTATATCTTTCTCCCCGCCAAGCGGTAGGAGACTCCCCATTTCGACTGCGCTTGCAGTCTACACGTTGGTAAAACGTTAGTCGTTGAACCTTCTTCCTAGCTTGTCTCTCGACAATCCTTAGAAGCTTGGCTGCTGATTGACCTTAACACACTTTCTTTAAACCGTTGCCGTATTACCTTTCGGTATCCGTTTTGGTAAGTGAGTCTAACAGGTGTTTCCAGCAATTAGAGGAGATTCACTATCTCATTACTGAGGTAGCGGGCTATTACTCTTATCAATTTCATTAATAAACCAACGATCAGTGGGGCTTGGATTATCAATCATGCGTTTAATGAAATTTTAAGAGTATCGTTTCCAGGTATATTTTTAAACATAACACCTCCTTGCTTAATCTACCTTTCAACGATATGGTTTTATTTAAACCATATTAACCACCATGACACGTGCTGGCTTTAAAACCAGGCTTAACTTTAGTCTTATACCCATAAACAATCTCAATGCGATATTCATCCAATGGATAATTACGATAGGTATGGTTGATACTGCCTGTACGATCATTGGTAATCTTATCTACCAAAGGGTGATCAGGAACAGCTTGTAAACACTCGTAAAAGAATCGGGTACACTCTTCAGTTAATATCAAACCCTTACCATGACTCTTATATAAAGCCCGATATTGCTCAAGCGCTTGAACATAAAAGTTACGGTGACGGATAAAGTATTGATCAGCCTGATTAGCCATACCCACTGGTAACTTAGTGCTGCGCACTTTAGGGTCTTTTAAGATCGTAATATCCAGTATCTCAGCACCTGGTGGTGCAAACACACCGGTATCAAAATCTCTTGAATAATTACGCAAGGCTTTAGCCGACATATAAGCTACATCAAAATCTGAGTAATCGCGGGTAGCGAACAGTAACCCATCCTCACGTATATGATCACCAATATCGGGGAAAATCTTATATTGTTTATCATCACCGTACATATTCAACGGATACTGATTATTGCCAAAACTGATCGTACGTCTACCTATTACAGTAGGTGATGCTTTTTCTGCAAAGGTTTCAGAAACAATAAAGCCGTCTTCAGTAACCCCTGGAAGTGTCATAAAAGCAACATTGGTTTCCATACCGTAATTGAAAGAACCATCTGAATCAACAGAGGGCACTTGATACAATATAGTACCCGCTTTAATATACTTACCCTTTAGAGCGTTCATATCCTCAAGTATAGCACCAAACATCTTGTGATTAGTAACGTAAGTGTTAATCTCAAGTACACCAACAGGTCGTTGAATGGTACTGCGATCATCGCTCATGTCCTGATAAATTATGATAATCTGTGGGTTATTCTCAATAGTTACCTGTCCCAAGGTCTGGCCATATTTGGGAATAACAGCAATGATCTCGGCATCAACCTCCATGGTAACTGAGAAAACATACTTTGCATATTCATACTCAGCGCCCGTGAATATTCTCCTTTTTGTAGCACCTTCAATCGGTGGGCACTGACCATAAAACTTGTTATTCATTGATGAACGTGAAGCTGAGGTCTCAGATAAAAATGGATTTAGATTAGCTCCAAGACCCACCATCTCCTCATGCAGCTCATTGGTAGTCTTGGCGTGTGGATTGACTTTACCAACATAATTTTCTTTTTTACTCATTTTAGCACCTTTAAGTTTTCCATCAAACTAATAATATATGTTTAAAGACTTGTAGGAATTATTTTATGTCATCACCCATTACACAACAAATGCACCAAGACGGTCCAAATATATACTACCAACCCGAATTCAGAGACATGGTTGAGGACCACCTTAACTGGCTAATCACTCACCCCGATACTACCACCATTGATATACTACCTAAAGATGCTTTTAAATATGAAGGTGATTTTTATGGCCTAATGGCTCAAATCGATAATAGAAGGCATTTATTTTGGTACGTTATGAGAATCAATCGAATGAAACAACCTGAGGATTTTACAAGAGATACAGTGCAATTACTGATACCCGATACAGCTTTATTAGACAGGCTAGTAAAAACCTTTAAAACGACAAATAGACAGCTTTAACACAAAAAAATAATGGCAGAGTCTTTACCTAGGTAAAGACTCTGCCTTATCACAGTTAGCGGAACATTGGTCCACTACTGTGTGCGTATTGTGGTTGGGGTGCCCAACCACCTTGATATCCTCCTTGATATTGTGGTTGGGGTGTCCAACCACCTTGATACTGAGGTTGATACTGAGACTGAGGTTGATATTGTGGTTGATATTGTGGTTGGGGTGCCCAACCGGGTTGTTGTGCCGTACCGCCCATATATCCAGGCATACCAGCCATTGAGCGGTTTTGCATAGCGATGTCAAATGGGGAAGCGTCACGGTAATCCATACCGCGTTGATGTCCCGAATTAACATTATCAGCAATCTGCTCATGACGACGACGATTTACATCGTCCCAGTTCAGAGGTTGATTGGATCTTTGGTCAACAGGTTTACTGGTCGGAAACTCTCTCATGCCACTTTTAGGTCTAGAAGATTCCTCCGTAATACCAGTTTTTGGGGCAACATCGACATGCTTACCCTCATCCTCCATCACCCCACTACCTACACCGATATTACCATCCAGAGGTGGAATTAAGCCATCATACTTGGTCAAATCATCCATCATACCCAACCATGAAAGATCGGTGGTCAAGTAATTACTATCTTCAAGGTAATCTTTAAAAGTACTAACAACATGATTAATCTGTTTAAAGATTTGGGAAAAACCCATTATTAACGCATGAAATGTACAGGCAATTTCATCATTGGAACCAAAACGATAAGTATCAATTATATCATTGTTAGGCAAGATATAATTGATAATATTATTTACCATTTTGGCATCCTTTTGGCGGCCTCGGATACCCATTACAGTACCCTTTTTCAGATCTATCTGACCCAAAAGAGGGAAGTCAAAGCTAGCAACACGGGATGTTCGCTTACCTTTGTATCGACCAAAGCGTTTAATGTAAGCCGAAACCAATGAACAATCCTTACTTTTCATGGATGCGCTAAATACTCTCTGTAAGAAAGACAGAGACTTTTTATCGACATCTGGAATTGCCTCCAACAATTCACCTTGTACTGGATTGAATTTACCATGTTTAGATTTCTCAAGAGCAATACATACCAAATCCTCAGCCAAGGCGCTGATCTTTACATTCACTGCCACTTTCAGCATTTGCATCAGTTTGTTGTGAACGACCGGTATCTGGCGAAAGATGTTTTCTGATAGTGGGTGAAAAGCAATGTGCTTTTCCCAGTAAGTGGGTTCTTTCTTTAACACCTCACGTGTAGGCATTACCAAGGATTTTTTATCGATACACACTACAGTTTTTTTATTATCCAGTGGTATCACGCCAATAAGATCATCTTCATATACCTCTAAACCAGCCATGGTTAGAACGTGGTCGTATAGGCTAAGTAGAGTTGTTGCCATTAAATTATTCCTCGTTTAGTGTTTGCCGCAGGTTAAAACCCACGGGCATTGGTATCAGTATTACAAACATTAACGGTAAGGTTTTCAAGATCATGCGCTATATTTGTCAGCCGCTGCTCATCTTTAACCACCATTGATGAAACCACTGAATCACAAAAGGTAGGGTACACATACATCACTTCAGGATTACCATTAACCGATAAAAATATCTTAGTTTCACTAAAAATATCAACGTACATGTGTAATCTTAGGGGGATACGATTGCCTTGACACACATCTCTAATAACGATACTTTTCATTCTATCGGCAAACAGAGTGATAAAATTTTCAAGATTGACATTCTTGACCAACGATTTTACAAATCCAGAATCTGGAATAGTAAAAATTGGTTCATCGCCAATGCCGGTTGTATCGATCGTAAAGGCTATATTTTGAATCAAAGTATCCGACATAACAGCTGGTACAGCAGCAACCAAAGTATTTGCCATTACTGTTTCCATTGTCGAATCACTCCAATACTCACCCTCTTTGTTGGTCATATCCACCGGGCTGGTATATGGTGAAGGTGACATTAACATGAAGTTAGCCACAGTATCAAGATTACCAACAACACTGCACATTTCACCGTAAGTTAACCAAGCATTAACTTGAAAGTTAGTGGAACTGGCTAAGTACTTAAGGAAGGGGTCTTCCTGAGCTATACTGTCGCGGACATAGTTAGATGCCCAATCGCTTGTATTGCCAGTGAGATCACCATAATCCACCTGGTTAAGAGCACTGTTATATCCGCTAAGGATCTTAGAGGTATAATGTGCTGGTGAATTATTAGCACGATTTGACAAATGTATACCGTTTGAGAAGTCTGAGCGTGTGTCATACACCACGGTACCATACTCACCAGCCTCGTGTACAGCGCCCATTTTATCAAATACATCCGAGGGCCTAAGGGAATACGTCTTCGAATTAATCGATGGGTAAGACGTTACTGTATCGGGGGAGTAATTAGTGGCATTATGCGCGCAACCATCGTTTAACACCTGATAATTATTCCGCACATTAACTACATCACGACTACCGTTTATACCAACCTGCTTGGTGACTTCCAAGGTAAGTACATTATTAATATACATTTTCATATTAGGATCAACTGATCCCGCAAAAGAAATATCACCATGATCAGTAAAGCCAGTAATGACTTGACGTGTGGTATGCAGATGCTCTTCCACCACCACCTCAATAACAAAAGAGAATCTTTTTGTTGACCAGCCATTGACAATATTAACATTACCAATGGCCTGTGCTACGGGCTGAACAATGTTTTGACCAGCCAGTGCTAATGCATCGACATTAGTACCATTGTTGGTAATGGTACTTAATGCATTAATTGATTCATTACTAACATTACTGCTTAATGGGCGAGTGTAGTGGTCGTGATACTGACCTGTTTCCATGAAAATAGCTGATTCTGCATAAATCATTTATTTTATTCCCCTGTAATTTAGGCTACAACTGAGTTTTAATAACTAATTTAAGAATTTGTTTTCTTAAATCACGAGGCAACGTCATGACCCGACTGTTGGTCGGTTTATCTGGAGCATAGATGTACGCTGGTGATGAATATCTCCAGTCGAAACCATAAAGCTCGTGTGCTAACTCATTAGCAAACCGAATACCAACATTGTCGTTACGACCGCGTCGATCCGTTTTACCCGTTGATTGCCAATGTGGGTAGATAGTGTTTAATAATTCAAGTGTTTCTGTGTCCAACTGACCATGACCCATAGATCCTAACACATCGTGCTCTGGTATCCCATAGCGGGCTGTTAGTACGTGCGCCAGATCAATGAATCCCCAGTGTTTGAGTACAGCTTGAGCTGCAATAATGGTGCGTATTAAAGTGGCTTTATCCTCAACCATAAACAACGCATTTGCTGGAAAAATATTGCCAATCATCAAACCACAAATTTTCAAGTGAAACGGTCTTATAGTTAAACGACTTAGCTTCTCTTGAAGGTCTATTTGATATGCGTTTTTATATTTTTCAACAGGAAATGAGCTGTCCATAGAGCGACATATGTCTGATACACTAGAGCAATACTTCTCTATAATGACCAAAGTTTTGTCGGCAATTTTCTGCTTCGCGCGCAGAACTTCCAGTGTTGAGGGGTTATCATCCTCACCGGTATTTCTTTCATCAGGTTCAACTCTAAGCCTAACATTACCGCCTTCAAATGAACCCCCCTGCTTAGCCTCCTTAGTAGTATTACGAATAGTTTGGTATATCTGACCAATAACACTAGATTTAGATAGTGTATCAACCGTGGGTAATTTTCTAACTACTATTTGAGACATTATCCATTCTGGTATCTCAACGGTGGCCAATCCCGCTAATACAGAACCCGGTGCAGCCAATGCTGTTTCAGTGTGTCCTTTAATAAGCGTATACAGCTTCTCATACTCGGGTGTTGTCTCAATAGGGGTATCTTTAATTAAAAAGATAGCAAACTGCTCTTTTCGCTTATTATGGACATGCCTGCGAATAGTGTTATTGAAACCACCCCAAATAGGGAGAGCTAATCTTAACAAGGTTGCTAACCACAACAATCCAGTGTAGTCGCTGCGAAGATAGGTGGTATGTCGACGACTAGCGTCCGTACAAACTTCCTGTAGATCATCCGGGTATTGGAAGTTACCCTCAAAGACACACCAGTTCCTGAGATGATCAAAATTAATCAGTTGATATAACCGAGTGACACATTGGGTTATTCGACCGATATAGTCATCCATGTTATACTCTAAAAGATCAACATTATCAATATTCTCAAAAGCTTTTACGTATTGCTCAAAGATAAGGTTTTGAGACTTAATGGGTAACGTAGACAGGTATCTATTAATTGAAATAAATCCCTCAGTCTCCATTGACTTTATCTGTTTATAAGTACCCACTTCAAATAGCAGTGTCTCACCGCCATGGACAATTCTGAAATAATTATCTAACATTAATTCCATAAAAAACCCCATTGTGTTGCCTTACTTAAGTAAGGCAACACATTTGAACAATTATTTAGTAAAATAACTTACATCTGATTATTGGCTATTTTTATTAAAGCTAGCCCATGGATCTTTAATGGGTATCATTGCTAATTTACCATTAACAACACCAATTTTTACAGGGACATCGTTTGGATATTTTTCAGTCTTTTCAGTAACTTCATTTGATACTTTTTTTGGATCGACCATCTATCACCTCACATTTTAGCACATTAACAAAACCCAATAACTGCCCGATTACTTTAAAGTAATAATTTAATATGTACACACTATGGTAATATAGGTTTAAAAGTACCTCGGGCGTATACCCCTGCACTAGGGGTATACATTAAGAACCTATTCTTAATTAATAGGGTATAACGTCATTAAACTCTTCACCACCAGACGATGATTGCGATTGGCTATTATTATTGTATTGACCACCGCTTTGTTCACGCTTTTCTTTTCTGGCTTTATAATGGTCTTGTCCGGTCATGGTAAAGTCATCCACCAATATTGAGGGTATTAACCTTTTCATCAGAGCACACCAGCCTGAGGCTTGAAATTGAGAATCTTCAGCTTCAGTAAACTCCGTTCTATCGCGTTTAGCTAAAGCAGCGTGTTTATTAGTGGCAAAGTAGAATTTAATCTGTGGTCTATCCCGCGCAGTAATAGCCACATATATTTTACCACTATCTTCTTTTTCAAAAATAAGACTACTAAGGTGTCTAACCTCATCAGAACGTTTACGGTTGAAAAAGGTATGATCAAGATACTTAAGCACCACAGTACCTGGCTTTTCACTGCGAATCAGTTCATTAAATTTTGTAAGCACACCCATGGTTTGGATCATGTCAAACCTGGCGTCTATTTTACCACGTTCTTTATCATTAGGTAAATTGGTATAAACGACAAAATGAATATTATTATCGAATTTACTGACTGAGAACGAGGGTGAGCCGGTACCCCCATCCAGTTTAGGTGCATACAACTTTAACTTGTTGTCATCAAGAAGTGTCTTCTTCTTTTGATTAGTATTTCTATTTTGATAATTGTTGCTCATAATTTTGCCTTTGAATTTCTTCCTATAATAAGCTAAAATATATAGATTTTTACATACTTTAGCCGGAGTTAAAGAGATCTAAAAACAGGGTTTTTACATTCTGATTAGCGATTGTTTTTAGATCCGCTCTTACTTTTGCATTTGTGGTTAGTGAGTGCCAGCCACGGGTTTTAGCCAATTTAAATAAATCGGCTTTTACATTTCGCGACATACTGTTAAACGTTGATCTATCGCCACACACTTGAAGCGTTAAATAATTAAAAGGTAGCCAGTCAGTGTGTGTACCGCCTGATAATTTAGTATTCCAAAAAGCTTTGGATTTTAAACGACCCGTATGACTTTCTAACAGAGTAATGGTTTGAAAACGTTTATTAAGCAACAAATCAATGGGTTGATGTGTAACCATCACCACGGCCTGAGAATTGCCTGCGATAGGGTGTTCAAACAACAGTATCTCATCACCCACCTCAAGCTCAACTAAACCTTTGAAGGTTTCGTTATCCAACACATCGTGCTTAATTTGCAGCTCTGTTCTAGGTATCTTCACTTTAGCTAAAGGAAACCGGTCAAACAAAGTCTTACCATAGCAAAAGTAAAACTGTGGGTTGACCTGATTGTACGTTATGCGTGAAACAAAATCTTTAATGAAAAGAATTTCCTCATGCAAATCAGCTACTAGCTGATCTGAAGTTACCTCACGATCTTTATTTTCAATAGCACTATAAAGATTTCTAAATAAAGTTCTTACATTAAACCACGCCTCCTTCACCTTCAACCTGTTAAACTCTTCCGTACCAATAGTCTCCAACGCCATTGAAGTTCCCACTGATATCGGAAGATTTCCAACCTCTCGCTGCAATAACATAGTTTTAGCCTTTTAGTTCACTTAAAATCTCCATCGCCCTGTTTTTAACCACCACATCACCTGTACCTTGATCAATACGCTTAGATAGAAGTTCAACAATATTATCAGATCGTATCTCTGAAAAAACAGTTTTTTCAAATAATTTAGCTTTAGCTGTATTGTATTTCTTATCCTTTTTAATATCCGTGTGAAAAATCAAACCCGTATACTGTTCCTGCAACAGTTTAATATTATCGAAGATCGGGTGACCTAACTCGGCAACAATTCGAATATAAGAACCGGTGCGTTGATTTTGCATTGTTTTTAATTGCTTAAAGGCATCTTCTATCTCCACACCACTAAAGTCAAACGTTATATAAGTCCAGGGGTTAGGGTTTTTAACCCAACTTATCCCGTGATTAACGCCACGTAAATCAACAGATATTTGCCAGCAACCTTTTTCTATTTCATCACCCTGACAAATTCTATCAAATGATCCTGCCGCCAAAATACGTTTATAGTGAGAAGCCTGGTGTACATGGCCAATAAAAACAAAAAACTTTACTATATCAAGATACCTGTCGCTTTTATGTGTATCTAAATTAAGATGCGCTGGCAGTTGGTATTCAAACATTCCATGCATAACAGCAAAGTCTACTTTTACTAAACCATGCTCGGACAATAAACGTTTAACTTCCACCCAAGTATCATCGCAATTGGATCGCCACTCATCGGGTATGTATAACCAGTGTTGATCGTAGGTCTCCATATACTCGATAGTTAGGACATCGTGATATTTTAAATCAACACCAAAACCATAGGCTTCATTAAGAGTAACAAAGGAAAGATTTTGCTTTCTATCGTGTTTTGGCGTACCCTCCAAAACACGAACTTTAACAGAAAGGCGAGCGCAAATTCTTAAAAAATCAATTATCCAACGTTCAATCAGCGCCACATCTGGCGCTGGGTAATAAAGTAGTTTATCGTAGAAGTCCCCAGCTATGACCACCATATCTACTGTGGCCAAGCGATCTTCATTAAGAACAGCTCTTAGGTTTTCAATGATAGCAAACGTGGGGGTTCTACTATGTCCCAAATGAACGTCGGATAATTCCAAGATGGTTAAATTCTTAGAGTTCTTCGTACCCATTGAAAACCACCTCACCTTCATTATCCTGCTGACGATCACTTACCTGTGAAGTCAAAGCAATAGTCTCATACCCATATTTTTTTAAGATATGGTTCCATCGCTTGATGTTTTCAATATCCGCACCATTAAGTGGGATAGCTTCAGACATACACTCAAAGAGCAAACGATCACCTGATCCTGGGTGAATTTCATTACGATTAGTTGCTTTTTGTACAATAGTTGAAGTGGTAAATTCAGATTCTTTAACCAGTCTTGTCGGCACACGTTTAAACAATGGAGGAACAACAAAAGCTACGCTACCATCGGGATTAATAACATCAACTTCATGATAAGCAGAACCACTTACTTTAAGCCATCTACTTATATCTACGCTTTGCTCGTTATTACCTTTGGCAAGTACGGGCAAATAACGCTCAAGAAAAACGTTCAGGGTTATAACCCGTCTATCATCTTGCTTAATAGCAAGAATATCGTCCATAATAGCGCTAGCCTCATTAATCATAGCCGCATCTTCATTGGATAATTTCATTCTTTTATTCCCTCATTTATTAAATCAACAATTTCATTGACCTTGGCATCCTTGGAGCGTATCAGGTGCGATAAACTATGTTTTTGATTATCCTCAATAACGATAACATCTATTTTAATATCCATTTTACGATTATCGACTCGTTCGTCTTCAAGCGTAACAGCAACACTGATCGCCACGTCTTCAAAATGTGGCGACATGTGTTGAATTAATATATCTTCAATTTTAATCCGAAGCTCAATTGGATCATTAGTGTAATTAGCGACCACCCAGGGTAGTGAAGCCAGCTTACCTCGATATGTCGTCGATTGCGAATAATTGGTTAGAAAGAAATAACTTAATAACCGATCCGCCCTATCCTTTAGGGTGGTTGCCCACCCTAAGGTTGAAAGAGTTGGTAACATAGTCACCTCTAGTTGGGTAATAAATCATTAAACGGCGACGTTGGATCTTCCTTACCTGCTGCCACAAAACGAACCATAGCGTACCAACTTTCACGAATAGATACTTGATCATCTATAGTTAATTCCTCTTCAGGCAATAGATCTTCGTCCTCAGAGTTATAGTAGTTAACATAGTAATCGGTATCGCCCTCAGCAACAAGATGCCCGTTCATTACCCGACGCCACTCGACCAAGTTCTCACCTGAATAGTTACGTCTGGTCTCAGCGACATCACCCCAGCCATCACACATATCCTTTTGCCATATAGCTCGAACAGTAGGTTCAGCCATAAGGTAAGGTCGCATTACTTGGGGGGCGTGTTGCAACTCACCTATCGTGTTAAGTGGTCTGAATTCATCTGCACCCCAGATACCGTGTAATTTTCGAACAGCAGCTTTTGCTAGTCTCGCACCGCCCCCGTGAGTAAAAGCTGCTAACTCATCTTTGCGTTCCTGAAAGAACCGACGAGAGTCAGCAGACATCTGCTGAATAGCACCGGTATTAAAGTGGTCAAGCCAGTCCTGAGAAATCTGCTGTGCATCCCCATATAAAAGTCCCTGCGCTGTCGCCATATTGCCTTGTACAATACTAGCCATTATAATCACCCATAGTTCTTCTTCCTATATAGTACTCAAGTAAATAACGATTAACTAGATGACTCAAAATAATAATATAGTTCTCAAGAAAAATAGGAACAAAAAAAGAAGAGGGTATCTACCCTCTTCTTTTTTTAATTAATCTCCAGGCCTGGGTCTTGCCTGAGGCAAGGGTATGTGTACTGGTGGTACACTATCTGGGTCCCATGCCTGATTGTCAGAGCAGGGCACCCAAGATGAAATTTGTGGTAAATAGACATACAGGTTTCTATTTCTTCTATCCATAAAATGCCATAAACCACTAATATCTTCAAGACCATCACCGCCATCGGGGAAAGTCATATGAGTATGTTCACCAGGACAGCGCCGCCAGCGATTTCTATCAGTATCCCAATACTTCCAACGCTCACGATCTTTATCATACCAGTGGTGTGTGGTAATTGGATAAAGGGTGCAGGGTTTCCATATAGTAAAATTATCGTCTGGAGTAAACATATCTTCATGGTCATGTTCACAAACAACCCAAGCATACAACTGTGTATTCCAGACATACCAGGTATCTGTTTCAGCTAAATAATAGTGTTGCTGGCCAGCGCAAATATGGTCAATATCTTCTGGATCAATATGTTCGTTGGGACATTCTACCCATGCCAGTGCTTCAAAGTCATACACATACCAAACGCCATTTTCATCCTGCCAATGAGGCAATCCAAAACAATCGGGCATATCTGGCTCAGGTAATATACCAGTAGGCTTATCGGTTTCCAGAACATTGCCTAGCTCGTAATAATACCATGGGTTTTCTTCATCCGGGTCAAACTCAGGATCTTTAGCGGGTCTGGGTATAACATCCTCACTTTCATACTCACGTAACTCTCGAAAACCATCTGGATTTGACTGACGCTTAATAATAAGGTCAAAAACCAAAGGTTGTTGATAAAGTCTTAAACTTTTAGTAATAACAGCAACCGCTACTTTTAAATCACTCGCTGCATCTAAAATACTATTATAACTAGTTTCCTCTCCAGTTAACACATCCAGCACGGTTATGGGCATTGGTTGACCCATTATGGTACCGGCTAAATCCTCCTTAAGATAAGTGGGCCATAGATAATCATCATCTAATCGAGTATCAGCATAGGTAACTATGTGGTCACCCAGTAATAAATGTAGCGTAGGCAATGCTGCACATTGACAAACACGTGTGATACTAGTTTGATGTGCTGCGGAACATTTTATTAAACTCTCGTATTCCTTCACTTCGCCACTCCCAACGTGTCTGGTTTTTACTGGCCTAAACCCGTTGAGAAGTGATGCTACTCCACTCCATGTGGTTGTAGTCATATCCTTTTCTCCATTAATAACACTTCCTGTGTTCAGAGAATAAAGGAAATAAAGGAAATAAAGGAAAAAAAAAGCGATCCCTCGCTAATGGTCGTACAACCTATTTAGTAGACTTACCCCTTTTCCTAGTGGTTATTTTAGAACTACGGTAATTCTTTTTCACCAACTTAGGTAATTTAAATCCAAGATACCCTGTCACGCTTATATGTTTCTTAGCCATAGTTTATTACTCCTTATTACCAAGTTAGGATTCCTTAAAGATATACAATCGCTCGTTAGCCGATTGGCTTACCTTAATTATCCCAGATTTATCTATAGTTGAATAGATATCTTTAACAGATACCTCTAACGCTTCTGTTTTATCACACAAGGCGTCTATATGACTACATATCCTATTTAAGCAATCAACTATCTTATCCACAGTGTGTATCAATTTAACCTCTTTATTAACCTCCACTCCTCCTTTGTGTGTAAATAGCTCTACCACATTAATTGCTTTTAACTTTTCTTTAGTATCTTTAACTTCAGACATTAGAAAATCCCAAATAAAGATGGTCAAGGGTGGGAAAATCCCACCCCGTAAACTACTTAGCTTTAAGTATAGTTAATACTTCGCTCATTATAGATTCTAACCTAACCTGACCTTCCTTAAGTGTAGCTACGTCAGCCTCAACGTTTCCAAGTCTCTCACTATTATTATCAGCAACTTTACCAATCTCTTCAAGTTCAAGACGAAGTAGCTGAACTTCAGACTTCAACCCATAAACAACATTTTGCGTTTCTACAACTACACTGTTTGTATGGGAGATTTTATTATGCGCTTCGACAACCCTTGGGTGGTTATCGATTTCCTTCATTATTTCGTCCTTAATCTCATCCTTAAGTAAATCCCTCTCACGTTTCGTCAATGCACTCATTTTAATACCTCTTAGGTAAATTGATTAGGCCGGGATTAGTCCGGCCAGTGAGCGATGTCTATTCCCTATACCCGCTTAATTTTCTCCTTAAATTCAGGATGGAAGCTCTTCTTCCAACCAGTTAACGATATTGGAAATAACCGGCGTTGGCAGATTAACTACACGTGATACCGTTCGCGGTTTAGTCATATCCAATATGCCGTTATGTGGGGCCAGTGCTTTACACGCTTCGTAAAATTCCTCATCCAAACAAAGAATGCCATTTAACTCGTCACCATCAAAATCAGCATTTGGACCAGCCAAGATTAACACTCCCATGCCAATAGAACGATCATGGGGGTCTGTCTTAACCTGAGTGACATATAACTGCTGGATAGATAATCTAGCCAGCGTTGGGTTACGGTTAAACAGAATAGGGTAACCAGAGTTAGACTTATGGCTATTAATGACCTTCATCAAGTAACCGTAAATCTGCTCATCGTACTTCTCAGCACAATCTACCAATTTATGCTCAATTTCCAAAGGCGTATAACCTTCTTTAAGCATAAGTGAGGTTATGTGCATTTCAAAAATACCTACGGCAATACCCCAGGGCAAATGAATTTCATTGTACCTGTGTGGTGCCGAGATAGAAGTAATTACCCCACGAAACGTAAAATGTAATCGAGAACCAACAATATGTTTACGAATTAAACCTGGTTTTTTACCAATGGTTTTATACAGGTAATCATAAAACTCAGCCAGTTTCAATATGCAACTAACTACTCGACGCTCAAGCTTTTTCGGAGTAGGGTTAAGCATGACAGAGATAGAAGTAATACTGTTTACCGCATCCATGCAGTATTGCAGATTCTTATCTACATACTTAGCCGTTGGACTTGATTCAGAAACAAAAAAGGTTTTACTGGGTATAGGGAGAAATTCACAAAAGGCTTTATCTCTATTATCCAATAAAAATTTTTTAAGACTCTGTCGCTGAGCAACACTGGGTGTCCCCTTTAACAGATGTGGGTGTTCAAACAAAAACTCAATCAAACTAGTATAGTTTTCATAAAAGGCATTAATGCCTCTTGGAAACCCAGCTTTCTTAAGTAGTTTAACACCATTACTCTTGTCTTCATTGTCATTATAAGTGGTGTCTACTAACCAGCGAATAATATTACAGCCGCCACTGGTAGTAAACTTTGACGTTAAAAATCCCCACATCCTTGGGTGTATAAACGCCTTCACACCTTCAGGTACACGTATCCATAGGGCAGAACTTATTTCCCGCTCTGTGGTCTTCTCAACCGCCGTATTGCATGAAATACAGACAGTGCCTAAGTTATAACCACCCTGAATGTGCCCACAGGCACAGGATGGGATACTGGTAATAATATCACCCTCATAGTTAGAGCGTAATAGTAAGTCCAACTGAGCACGACTATCGGCATCGCCAATTTTAAAGTCATTCAAAAGAATGGGCTTTTGTGGTAACTGTCGAAAAGCTTCATCGTAATCAACAATATCAAGAATAAGACCATTTTCGGAATATAAATCAGCAGCAATAAGTTGTTGTGCCGCCATACTAGGTGGTAACTGCGACTTTATCCTTGCATCCATATTTTTCCCTAATCTTAAAACCGCGAAAAAAATAGAGGTGGTAAAACCACCTCTATCCCTGTTTAACGCT
This sequence comes from Endozoicomonas sp. ONNA1, assembly GCF_024606325.1. Lineage (NCBI taxonomy): Bacteria > Pseudomonadati > Pseudomonadota > Gammaproteobacteria > Oceanospirillales > Endozoicomonadaceae > Endozoicomonas > Endozoicomonas sp. ONNA1. The sequence goes on along the minus strand of NZ_JAHHPN010000031.1, from coordinate 890 downwards.
TATTAAAAGCGTGGTCCAGCATTCATACCACTCTGGTTCATGTAAGGACTACTCATAGGCCCACTACCAAAGAACTGATTTTGACCACCGCCCATACTGAAGTTAGCATAGTTAACATCAGCACGGTTATTGGCTCGCACATCAATCTGTGGCGTATCTACTTCCATGTGAATACCTTCGCCCATCAGAGCAGTACAGAAGTCATACACAAACTGAGTGTTGAAGGTGATACGGCGTGACATACCTGTAAACACAGCATCAGGGCAGATAGCACGAATGATATTTTCACGCTCAACCAAGCGAGCACCTTCAGGTGCATTCTGATCATACAAAGACCAATGCCACTTCTGGATAATAGTATTATCCCCACCGGTATTGCGTGACAGAACCGCAAGATAATCAACGTCTGCAATAGAACGCTCAGTACCATTTTCAGCAGGATAGCGACCGTTGTGTATACGCTGGACGTCAACATATACAATTTGGTTATTTTGTCCTGCAATACTACTGTAGCGACCATTAGTCAGATTATCAGCAGCGGCAATGATGCTCTCGGTGGCTTCTCTGGCAGCTTCAGGATCAGTAGCGGCATTAGCAGCACGAATCAATACAGCTTGCAACCAAGTCAGCGGACCACCCTCTTCAACGTCAATAGAAATTAACGGTGTAGGCTCTACCGCCGCTTGCATCATTTGTGCAAACGCTGCATTATCAAAGGTGTTACTACTGGTATCGATAGGACCCATCTCACCATCATTGGTGAAAGAAATTTCCTTACCGATCTGACCAATATCGTGCATACGCTGACGCCCTTCAGCTTTTGGCTGAAAGGCACCCTTCCAGTTCCAGTTCTGACAAACCAGGGAGGCCGTACTCAGATTCAACGGCAA